>JBGPOM010000198.1:0-4581 GCA_041488075.1 Gemmatimonadota bacterium | reverse complement strand
CGTACGCCACCCATTCCACCACGCCGATCAATCCCAAGCAGGGGGCCCATGGAGCGGTCACCTGCGCGCAGTGTCACACCAGGTCGCCCTACGCGAGCGCGCCGACCACCTGCGACGGGTGCCACCACGCCGACTACGTCGCAACCACCAATCCGAGCCACACGGCCGCCGGGTACTCGACCGACTGCGCCTCTTGCCACCAGGTGGTGGCCAGCTGGACCGGGGCCAACATCAATCACCCGACCAGCCCGCTCGCGCTGACCGGGCAGCACGCGCTGCCCCCTCGGACCTGCGCCGATTGCCACACCACCACGACGTACGCCAGCGTGGCACGGACCTGCGACGGGTGCCATCACGCCGACTACGTCGGGGTGACCGACCCGAACCACACTGCCGTTGGCATGGCGGCATTCGTCGCGGCTAATTGCACGAACTGCCATTCGCCGACCAAGTCGTCCTGGACCGGGCCGACATGGACCCACATGACCATCGTCCACCCCCGGTCGGTCCGGCTGCCTCATGAGGGCGCGTCCTGCGCAGACTGCCATCAGACCGCGAGCAACTACACTATCAAGAGCTGTGCGGGCTCCGGTTGTCACAAGAACGCGAACGGTCCCTAGTACTCGAATGGCGACGCATTGATGGCGCGCGCACTCCGGTGGACCGTGCTCTTGGGCCTGCTGGTGCCGGCTCCGGCCGTGGCCCAGCAGGTCGGTCCCACGCGCACCGCCAGTGTCACCTACCTAGGCCGTGACTGGCTCTTCATCGACGCGGGATGGGCGCAGGGGCTGCGGCGGGGCGCCGAGGTCGAGATCGTGCGGCGCCGCCGCACCGTCGCCGTGCTGCGGGTCGAGTCGGTCGGTGACCACCAGGCGTCCTGCGTCGTGGTGAGCCGCCAGCTTCCGCTGATGCTCGGCGATTCCGTTCGCTTTACCCCCGTCGCGTCGCCAACCAGGACGCCTCTGGTCGTCGCTGCGCGGCCGCCCCCCCCCCCCGTTCCGCCAGTCGCGCCGCCGCCGCGAGACTCCACGACTCCCGCGCCGGTCACCGCTCCAGCGCTCGCGCAGCCGGCGGTCGCGCAGCCGGCCGTGCAAACGCCGCCCCGGACCGACTCGAGCGCCGAGGACCGCGCGCAGCAGCCCACCCGGGGCATCACGGCGTCACGGCAGAGCAACACCGCCGCGACTACGACTGTGACGTTCGTGTCCGGCGCGGAGATCTATGTCGACGCGGGACGCCAGGAGGGGCTGATCGAGGGGTCGGAGCTGGTCGTCGTTCGACGCGACTCTCTGGTCTCCACCCTGCGGGTGAAGTTCGTCGCCTCGCACCAGTCGTCGTGCGAGGTGATTCGGGGTGCCAAAGACATCGTGGTGGGAGACGTGGTCCGCTTCGTTCCTCGCGCTCCGGCGGCTGCGACCGGCACCATCGCAACCGCGACGCGCCGGCGCGGCCCCCGCCGCCTGAGCGGGCCGGGCATCCATGGCCGCCTTGGCATGCGCTATCTCCGCGCGACGTCCACCACCGATTCCTCCGGCAACGTGACGGGGAGCACCGGGTTCCATCAGCCGTCGTTCGACCTCCGCCTGAGCGGACTCAGTATCGGGGGCACCCCGATCGGGCTCTCCGTGGATCTTCGGACCCGGCGGACCGTGACCTCCTCGACCGGGCAGCCGAACAGCGTGGACGGGAAAACCCGTGTCTATCAGGCGGCGATCTTCTGGGGCGGGCCGGGCGCCGGATTCCGGACCGTCGCCGGGCGCCAGTATCTGACTGCGGTCACGTCGGTCAGCATGTTCGACGGCGGGCTGATCGAGTTCAATGGCTCCCGCGTCACCCTCGGCGCCTTCGGCGGCCTCGAGCCGGACGCCGTCAGCCTCGGCTTCTCAAGGGAGATCCAGGACTACGGCGGCTACCTCCAGTTCCACAATCCCCCGGGTACCGCCGCCTCGTGGTCTTTCACCACCGGCGCGGTCGGCTCGTATGAGGCCAGTCAGGCCAACCGGGAGTTCGGCTTCATGCAGGTGAGTGTCAACAACAGCTACTTCTCCTTCTACGGACTGCAGGAAGTGGATCGCTACCCGTCCTGGAAGGTCCAACTAGGCGAGAAGCAGTTCTCCTTCACCAGCCAGTATGCCAGCGGCCTGCTCCGTCCATCCCGCTGGCTCTCGTTCAGCGGCTCCTACGACAACCGACGCAGCGTTCGGCTCTATCGTGACACGCAGAACCCCGAGACGACCTTCGACGACTCGTACCGCCAGGGCTATGGCGGTGGAATCCAACTTTCCAGCCACAAGATCCGCGTCGGCGGGGACTGGCGGCGGAGCACCGGCGGGACGGCCGGCAGCGCCGACTCCTACACTGGGACCTTCGGACTGGACGGGTTCACGCCGCTCAAGGTGGGCGTCTCGGCGCGGGCAACCTGGTATCAAAACCAGAACGACTCCACCCTCAACAACCCGGGCGCCAGGCGGACCAGCGGACGCCTCTATTCCGGGCGGTTGGGCTTCGATCCGGTGGGCCCGCTGCACATCGACTTCAACGGAGGCGTGCGACGCGAGGACAATCCCAACACCACCACGATGCAGCAGTCGACGTGGTACGGGGTGGACGTGGATGCGAGCGTCGCCCGCTCGTGGTTCGTGTCGTTCTCCGGACTGCGGCAGGAGGACCCCGCCAATCCGGGTACCAGCGTCACGACCCAGCTGTACGGGAGCATCACCTGGCGCTTCTAGATTCAGATCAGCGTGTACTTCTAGGGCGCCGGTCGGCCGTTCCCACCGTCCGCCACGAACCTCCACACGCCGTCCGGCTGCCGCTTCCACACCGTTAAGTACTTGCTGTACCAACGCTGCGCTGCGACCGCGGCCTCGCCCACCGTGCACCCCAAGTCGCCCGAGCCCGCGATGTCGGCCGCGACGGGTGCCCATTCGAGGACCGCCTCCGCGGGGAAGTCGGCGAACGCGGCACCGATCGCTTCGCGTCCGTGGTGCATTGGCGCGGCGCCGCCCCCGCCGAGCGTGACCGCGTCGTCGGCGGCGAAGGTGAGGAAGGCCGCCTTCGCGCCCCGCGCCACCGACATGGCGGCGAACGCCGAATCGGCGCTGAGCAGCTCGCGGGAGTCCGCGCGCCCGCGGACGGGAGTGGCCGGCGCCGCCGCGCGCGCGGGGGGCGGCGTGGTCACCCCGGTGGCCAGACTCGTGCGCGCGTACGCGATGATCCGCCACGGGCCGTCCGCCCGCCTGCGCCAGCACGCCAGGTACTTCCCCTGCTGATCGGCGAGGTGGGTCCAGCCGTAGGTATAGCCCAGCGTCCCATCGTCGGAGACGTCGGCGTATTCGGGCGTCCAGATAACGGGCCCGGGCGTGCCGGCGAGGACGCCGCGGATCGCGTCCTTGCCGCGGAGCAGGGGGGCGCCAGGGTGCAGGTACGTCGCGTCGTCCGCGAACGCGCTCAGGAAGTCGGTCGAGCGCGCGTGCGCGCGGTCGGCGGCGAGCAACGCCGCCCGGTCGCGCTCTCGGTCGGGGAGCGCCACCGCCGTCAGGATCACGGCAAGCCAGATCAGTCGCATGAACCCTCCTCGGCCCGAAACCTGGGGCCCTGGAGCCAATAGGCCAAGTCGCACGCTGTTCGCGCCGGGTCAAGTTGACAAGGTTCTGACCCCGACTGGACCGGCGGGTGCGGTAGCATGGTAGAATGAGCCATATGCGGCGAGCCCTCCTCGTACTCGGCGCTTGGACCGCGGCCGCCCTGCTGTTCGCGATCCAGATGCGTTTCCAGGGCACCCCGCCCCGCCCATGGGGCTGGATCGTCGGCTGGCAGCTCGCGGGGTGGTGGACCTGGGCCGCCTTCACCCCACTCGTGACCGCCGTCGCCGATCGGGCGGCGCGGCTCCGTCGGCCCTCGCTGATCGTGGCGGCGCACCTCCCCGCGGCGCTCGCCACCGCGGTGCTCTGCGCCGCGGCCGAAGGCGCCGTGAAGTGGGCCGTGGGTCTCTATCGGACAACTCCCCAGACCCTCGGTGCGGGGGTTGCCAACGCGGTGGCGACCTACTGGACGTTCAACATCCTCATCTATGCCATGGTGGTGGGTCTGTACCACGCCCTGCGGGCGGCGCGGCTCGAAGCGCAGTTGACGCAGGCCCGTCTCGACGCGCTGACGGGGCAGCTGCAGCCGCACTTCCTCTTCAATACGCTGCACACGATCTCCGCCTTTGTGCTCGAAGACCCCAAGCAGGCCAATCGCATGATCACGCGCCTGAGCGAGCTGCTGCGTCACTCCTTCAGCCGGGAGCACGGTCCCCTCGTGACGCTTGATGAGGAGCTCGAGCTGCTCGACCACTACGTCGCGATCCAGGAGGCACGCTTCGGCGACCGGCTCAAGGTGACGTTTCGCGTGGATGCCGGCACGGGCGCGGCCGCCGTGCCCACGTTCCTGCTGCAGCCTCTCGTCGAGACCGCCATCCGGCACGGGGCGGCCTTGCTGGGGGGCGGGGGCGGTGTGGGGGGCGTCGCGGAGGTGGAGATCGCCGTGGTGCGCGCCGGCGACCGGCTCCGGCTCGAGGTGCGCGACAACGGTCCGGGG
>JBGPOM010000197.1:0-4591 GCA_041488075.1 Gemmatimonadota bacterium | reverse complement strand
GGCCTCGCCGCCGTCACCAACGGCGCCATCACGATCGACGGCGTGCGCGGCGACGACCTCCGGTCCACCCTGCTGGCATTCGAACGCCTCGGCGTGCGGCCGCGGCTCGACGGCACGCAGCTCGTCGTGGACGCCGATCAGGAACGCCGCATCCGGCCGGACCTGGGCGGCCACGTCCCGAAACTCGAAGACGGACCCTGGCCCGCCTTCCCGGCGGATCTAATGTCGATCGCGATCGTCGCCGCGTCGCAGTGCGACGGGCTGCTGCTCATCTTCGAGAAGTTGTTCGAGTCGCGGCTCTTTTTCGTGGATAAGCTCATCGGGATGGGCGCGCGCATCGTGCTGTGCGATCCGCACCGCGCCGTGATCGCGGGGCCGTCGCCGCTGCGCGGGCAGGTGGTCGAGAGCCCCGACATCCGCGCCGGCATGGCGATGCTGCTCGCCGCGCTCGCCGCGCAAGGCGACTCGGTGATCCACAACATCGGCCAGATCGAGCGCGGCTACGAACGCATCGACGAGCGGCTGCGGGCCCTGGGAGCGCAGATTGAGCGTCGCGACGACGGGCGATAGGACGCTCGCCGAAACCCCCGCGGGCGACGCCCTAGTCCCGCGGCTCGAGCTGACCGAGTGGGCCGAGCGCTACGGGCTCGTCGCCGGGATCACCCTGCGCCCCATGAGCCTCGGCCTGTGGAGCGCCGAGCCGGTGGGGCAGGTGCTCGGCCGGTGGCGCGCCTTCCGCGCGTGCTTCGCCGAGCGGTTTCCCGCCCTCGTCTTGAGCCACCAGGTGCACGGCGCCGCCGTCCAATGGCACGACGCCCTGCCCGAGGGGTGGCTTGTCCTCGACGGTTTCGACGGCCATGCCACGGTGGAGCGCGGGACGCTGCTCAGCGTCACCGTCGCCGACTGCATCCCGATCTATCTGACCGTGCCGCACAAGGGGGCGATCGCCCTGCTCCATGCCGGGTGGCGCGGTGCGGCGGAGGGCGTGCTGGCACGGGGGGTGGAGCTTCTCAAGTGGCGCGGATTCGCCAAGGCGAGCGACATTGTAATGCATTGTGGCGTTGGGATTTGCGGTAGCTGCTATGAAGTAGGTTCTGAAGTCGCCACGCGCTTCGGGATCCCGGCCAACCCGCTCCCCGTTCAGCTCGATCTGCGCGCCGCGTTGGTGCGCCAGGCCCACCAGCTCGGCATCGACGCGGTGTCGGTCTCTCCCTGGTGCAGCGCGCATGATCGCGACCGCTTCTTCTCGCATCGCGCGTCCGGCGGGCGCGACGGCCGGATGGCGGCGTACCTCGGGCGGCCTAAAGGTTGACACCACCCTAGCTTCGGCTACATTCCGGTCTGCAGCGGGCGAAGTTCGGCCCGCGCTTTTTTTTCTATGCTTTCCGACAGCCTGGTGGAGGCTTTTCGGACCCGGCTCGAAGCGCTGGGGTTCGATCTGGCCGACCTTCGCATCGGCGGCACGCCGAACCGGCCGCTGGTCCAAGTCCGCATCGATTGGCCGCCCGCGCCGGCGGACCCGCCCGCGGGCCGGCGGGTGACGGTGGACGACTGCGCCACCGCCAGCCGGGCCCTCGAGGCGTGGCTCGACGAGGGCGGTCCCCTGGGGAACCGCTACGTGCTCGAGGTCTCGAGCCCGGGGATCGAGCGGCCGGTCCGCTGGTACCGGCACTGGGTCCGCTTCGTGGGGAGCGCGGTGCACGCCAAGCTCGCCGGCCTGGGCCGGGTGCGTGCCCGCATCGTGGCGGTGCCCGACGCGGAAACGGTCGTCCTCGAGCCTGAAGGCGGGGCGGCGCGGCCGTACAGACTGGCGGACATTCGTGATGCCCGCCTGGCCCCACCGGCCCCACCGGGCATCGATTGAAAGGAACCTGATGGCGAATGCACCAGATGTAGTCTCGGCAATCCGGGAACTGACCAGCACGAAGCAGCTCGAGCGCACCGAGCTGATCGACCTGCTCAAGGACGGTCTGCACGCCGCCCTCGTGAAGCGCTTCGGCCCCAACGTCCGGTCCGAGATCGGGATCGATGAGATGAAGGGGACGATCCGGATCGTGGTGCTCAAGACGGTCGTCGAGACGGTCGAAGATCCCGGCACCCAGGTCGCCCTCGAGGAGGCGCGGTTCGAGGACCCCGAGTTCCAGCCCGGCGACGTGCTGGAAGAAGAGGTCCCCTTCGACCAGTTCGGCCGCACCGCCGTTCAGGCCGCCAAACAGCGCATCATTCAGCGCGTGCGCGAAGGGGAGCGCACTCGGATCCGCGAGGAGTTCTCCGACAAGGTCGGCGACCTGCTCTCGGGCGAGGTGCAGCAGATCGAGCGCGGCAAGATCGTGGTCATGCTCAACAAGTTCCGCGAGGCCGAAGCGATCATCCCCTACCGCGACCAGAACCACCGCGAGCATTTCCACCAGGGCGACACGATCCGCGCCGTGCTCAAGCGGATCGAAGAGACGCCCAAGGGGCCGCGGCTCATCCTGTCGCGCGCCGATCCGCTGTTCGTGAAGGCGCTCTTCAAGCTCGAGGTCCCGGAGATCCAGCAGCAGATCGTCGATATTCGGGCCACCGCCCGCGAAGCGGGGAGCCGCACCAAGATCGCCGTGTCCTCCCGCGACGACTCGATCGATCCAGTGGGCGCGTGCGTGGGCCTGAAGGGCTCGCGCGTGCAGGCCGTGGTGAACGAGCTGAACGGTGAGCGGATCGACATCGTGCCCTGGTCGTCGGACCCCGAGCGGTTCGCGAAGCTGTCGCTCGCGCCGGCCCGCGTAGCGCGGGTCTTTTCCGACCCCGACACCAAGACGATCCAGGCGATCGTGGACGAGGACCAGCTCTCGCTCGCCATCGGCCGCAACGGCCAGAACGTGCGGCTCGCCTCCGAGCTCACCGGCTGGAAGATCGACCTCTACTCGAGCCGCGAATGGCTCGAGCGCGGCGGTGAAGGCCCGCTGTTCGCGCCGCTCCCCGCCGCCGACAAGCCGGGAGGGGTCACTGACGTGGCGCTGACGGAGATGAAAGGGCTGCCCCCCGAGCTGGTCGCCGTGCTCGAGCAGGCGGGGAAGAAGACGCTGCAGGACATCCTCGACCTGGAGCGCGAAGAGGTCGACCAGTTGCCCGGGATGACCCCCGACATCGCCGACAAGCTCATGGCCTTCCTCAATGAGATGACCGAAGAGGGTGGCGAGGACGACGAGGAGCCCGCAGCGGCTGCGCCTCCCCCGACTCCGCCTGCGGCTCCGGCCGCGTGAAAGAGGGCGTGACCCGCCTCTTGGGCCTCGGGCTACGGGCCGGGCGGGTCGTGATCGGGGTGGCGGGAGTACGGGCGGGCTTGCAGCGGGGCAAGCTGGCGTGCGTCGTGCTTGCGGCGGATGCGGGCGAACGCACGCACGACAAGGTGACGCGGCTGGCACAGGCGAAGGGCGTGCCCCTGATCACGGGGCCCGAGGCGGCGCAGCTGGGCACAGCGCTCGGCCGGCCGCCGGTGCAGGCGGTCGGCGTGGAAGATCGGGCGCTGGCCCGCGGTTTGACGGCGTTAGCGGAGGAGTGAGTGGCGACGACGCGGATTCATGACCTGGCGGCCGAGTTCGGCATCCCCAGCGATCAGCTCATGGGCATGCTCAAGGAGCTGGACATCTTCGTGCGCAGTCACCTGACGCCCTTGAAGGACGAGCAGGTGGCGCTGATGCGCGCGCGCTGGGAGCGGGAGAAGCGCAAGCAGAAAGAGCCCGCGGCGCCTCCCAAGCGCCGCCGCGTCGCGAAGGCGGCCGAGCCAGCGCCCGCGCCCGCCGCCGTCGAGGCGCGACCGATGCGTCGCCGGCGCACCGCCGCCGAGGTCGCCGCCGCGGACGCGGCGGCCGCTGAAGTCGCCGCGGCCGAGGCCGCCGAAGCCGAGCAGGCCCGCCTCGCGCTCGAGGCCGCCGCCCGCCAGCAGGAAGAGGAGCGCCCCGCCGCCTCGCTCGAGGAGCGGGCCGCCGCGCTCTTCAAGGACTTGGCGCCGGGCGAGCCGTCGGACGTGGCGGTCGAGGCGCCGCCCGCCCCCAGTCCCTTCCTGCACGCGCCACCGCCGCCCCGGCCTTTCATTCCGACCCCCGTGCGGCCGCGCCCGGTGGCGAGCGCCACCCCTTCGGGACCGGTGCCGCCGCGCCCCGTCGCCTCCGCCGCCCCCGGCGCGGTACCGCTCGACGAGCGCCGGCGGGACAAGGGCGGGAAGAAGCGCAAGAAGGGCAAGAAATCGATGGTGGATCAGGAAGCCGTGGCGCAAAACATCTCGCGCACCCTGGCGACCCTCCATGGCCCCGTCGGCCGCAAGGGCGTCCACCGGCGCGAGGAGGGACCGAGCTTCCGCGAGGTGCAGGAAGAGAAGCGCCTCGCGGAGAAGGAGCGCGAGAAAACGCTGGTGCGCGTGACGGAGTTCATCACCGTCTCGGAGCTCGCCAATATCCTCAAGGTCCCGCCGACCCAGATCGTCACGTTCGCCTTCAAGGAGCTGGGGCAGATGGTGACGATCAACCAGCGGCTCGATTTCGACATGATCGAGCTGATCGCGTCGGCGTTCGGCTTCCAGGCGGCCAAGGAGGAAGAGTACGCCTCGACCGAG
>JBGPOM010000196.1:0-4630 GCA_041488075.1 Gemmatimonadota bacterium | reverse complement strand
AGCGCCGACAGATCGGCGGTCTCGGCCGTCGGCGCGCGGGCGGCGAGGTCGCCGGCGCAACACCTCCACGTAGGTGCTGGCCCCCCCGAGGGGATTCCCGATCTCGTGGGCGATCCCTGCGGCTAATCGCCCGACGCTGGCGAGCTTCTCCGCCCGCACCAGCTGGCCCTGGGCGTCGAGCAAGTGATCGGTCATGCGGTTGATCCGGAAGCTCAGCGCCGACAGATCGGCGGTCTCGGCCGTCGGCGCGCGGGCGGCGAGGTCGCCGGCCACGACGGCATCGGCGGCGGCGATCAACCGGTCCAAGGGACGGAGCACGAGGCGGGTGACGAGGTAGTGCCCAAAGGCGATGAAGATCGCGACGTCGGCGACGACAACGGCCAACACCAGGGGCAACGCCCGTTCGGGGGCGAACATGCTGGCCAGCATGCTCGTCACCGCGCCCAGGATCAAGGCGGTCGCAGCGAGGAATGCCAGCTGGACGAGCAACAGGGCCCGGAGCGAGGGCTTGGTGGCCACGGTACAGAATAGTAGAAAAAAAGAGCGGCGGGGAAGTCCCCGCCGCCCTCCTGCGTTAGGCCAGAGGCCTTACGCGCACTTCGGCTCGCCCTCTTTGTTAGCCGGGGCCAGCGCCGTCGAACCCACGTACACCGCGCACGTCTTGGTGGTCGTGGTGTGCGACACGGTCGCGGTGAAACCATCAGCCGTCACCGTAATGGTGGGGCCGACTACGCCGCTGGTCGTGTTGTACGCCGTGCCGAGGTTGCTCGTGTACTTGACCGAGTCGGCGAAATACGCCTCTTCGGCGGTGATGAGGTTACGCAGATCCGACTTCATCGAAGCCAGATACGCCTTCTCCTTCGTGTTCGCGAACTTCGGGATCGCGATGGCGGCAAGAATGCCGATAATCACCACGACGATCAGAAGCTCGATGAGTGTGAAACCCTTGCGGTTCATCTGGACAACCTCCCTGTGAGGAACTGAGAAAGCTGGACACGACGATTCCGGGCTATCTAGAAGCACGAATCGTGCCTTGGAACGATTTTTTGCCAGCAAGTCATTGTCCATAAGCGACTTAAGACGCTCAACACTGACTTCTCGGGACCTCAAACGGGGCCTCGAAGTCCGGCTTTTTGCAAGTTGCCCCGCTGGACGCAAGAACTCCATAACTCATTGCAAATACGAAACGTACCAGCTTTCCTCCCACGGATACCGCCCCCGGGCGGAATCGGCGACCGCGCGCGCCCCGGGGCGGTCCCCTCGGGCCAGGTCGAGCAGGAACTGCGCCCGCATTGCGATCCGCTCATCCGGCATCGTGGCCCGCGCCCGGCGCACGAGCGGCGCAGCCACGGCCGTGTCGCCCAGCCCGAGCAGGTACAGGGCGTGCGCGGCATCGAGGTGCGGATCGCCGGCGAAGAGCGAATCGGCAACGTGGTACTCGCGTCGCGCGCCCGCCGTGTCGCGCAGCCCCGCGAGCACCGCCGCGGCAGACGCGTGCGCTCGATACGACTCGGGGTGCTCGGCGAGCAGGGTCAAGAGCTGGCTGCGGTTGTCGCGCCAGGCGGGGAGGCGGGCGAGCGATCGCCCGCCGCATGCCAACGCCAGGACGCCGATGGCGGCGAGCCCCCCCCGTCGCAGACCGGGGCGCGACTCGGCCCACGCGAGCGCCGTGCCGACCAGCGCCGCCACGAGCGCGACGGCGAGATAGAGATTCCGCTCCGCGAGAACGACGCCCGACGGAAACACCAGGTTCGAGGTCGGCAGGTAGGACAGCGCGGCGAGGGCCGCCGCGAAGGCAACCGCCGGCGCGCGGCGCCGGCACCAGATCATCAGTAGCGGCACGGCGACGACCACCAGCGCACCGAGACCTGCAGCGAGCGAGAGTGACGTCCGCGCCGGGATCACCTGCGGGCCGTAGTCGGCCGAAAGCGACGCGGGCCACACGAGGAGCCAGGCGGCACGCGCCACCGCCGGGAGCGCCACGGCGAGGCGGCCCAGCGCGCCGCGGCCGATGAACACCGCTGCGACGTCGCTCGCGCCGGCGCGCCCAATCGCCAGCCAGGCGCCCAGGTAGCCCACCGTGACGATCGCGAGCGCGATCCACAGCCCGACGGGGTAGCGGCGGTGCTCTGGGCCCTGGAGCCAGTTATCGAGCAGTATCGCGACACCGGCAATGACACCGTGCTCCTTGCTGAGCATCGCGAGCGCCGCGCACAGCACCGCCCCGATCCACCACCCTCGCCGGGCCGCGAGAACCGCGGCGAGAATCCCCACCGCCGCGAGCAGCTCGGCCCTGCCGACTAGGCTCGCCACTCCCTCGACGTGGACGGGGTGGCAGGCGAAGACCAGGCCCGCCGCCGCCGCGCCGAGGGGCGGGAGCCAACGCGCCAGGACGAGCATCAGCAGCACGGCGGCGAGGCCGTGCCACAGCGCATTCATCAGGTGCAGCCAGCCGGGACGCCCACCAGACACACTCCAGTCCACAGCGTAACTCAAGATGGTGGCCGGACGGTACAGCCCGGCGCCCGACTCGGGGGGCCAATACGGATCGTCGAAAGCGCGCAGCGCCGCGCCGACCGAGTGAGCGGCCGGATTCCCGGCGATGATGGCGCGGTCGTCCTGCACGAACCCGTACCGGACCGTCGGGAGGTACAGCGCCACGGCGGCGGCGAACACGATGAGCCCCAGCTTCATCGGGTGCGCCCGAGCAAGGAGTCGGCGACGGCGGAGTCGCCGCGCGCCCGGGCGGCGAGCGCCTGGGTGCGATACAGGCCCAGGCAGCGGTAGCAGAGCTGCTCGGCGCGCGTGAGCAGCGAGTCAGCGAGGGCCGGGCGGCCAAGCGTGAACGCGGCGTCGGCACCGGCCACGTACAAGGACGGGTCGCGGTCGAAGGTGCGCGCCGCGATGCGGAGGGCGTCGAGCGCCCGCGCGGACTCGCCGCGGCTCTGGTACAGGGCACCCATCCGCGCCGGCCCCCGATAGGAGTTCGGCGAGTCCTCGAGGATGCTCAGCGTGACCGCCCCATCGTCGTGCCACACGGGGACCCGCAGCGCCGACCGAATTCCACCCGCGAGCACCAGGACAGCCACCACCGCGCGCAGCCGCGCCGGTGGAAGGCGCGCCAGCGCTGCCCCCGCCGCCAGGGCCAGTCCCACCGACGGCAGGTAGAGCGTCCGCTCGGCCAGCAGAATCCCAACAGGGAAAAGAAGGTTGGCGACCGGCAGGAACGCGATCGCGATCCAGCCGAGCCCGAACGCCTCGAGGCGGCGTCCGCGCCGCCACGCCAGCACGAGGAGCGCCGCCCAGAGCGCGAGGCCCAAGAGCCCGAGGAGGAAGCGGCCGCTCAGCACCGAGGTCACGATGGTCCGCTCGGCGGGCGAGTAATCCACCCGGAGCGTGAGCGGGAAGACGAGCAGGCGCAGCACGTCGGCGAGCGTCGCTACAGCCGTGAGCCGCACGGCCACCGGGCTCTGCCCCACGAACACTGGGGCCATGTCGTGGAGGCGGGCATACGGCTGCAGCACCGCGCCCCGCAGTGCCACGTACGCCGCCGCGATCGCGAGCCAGCTCCCCACGAAGGCCAGCATCCGGTGGCGCGGCGGGCGGCCGATGCCGAGGACCCAGGCCCAGACAATCAGCCCAGGCGCCACCGCCGCATTCTCCTTGCTCAACAGCCCCGCCATGAGGGCGAGCGCGCTCCACCCGATGCTCTCCTTTACGACGGCGGCATACACCGCCAGGCAGACGCCCACCGCCGCCATCAGCTCCGCCCGGCCGATCACGTTCGCGATGGCCTCCACGTGGATCGGATGCACCGCGAAGATCAATCCGGCCGCGAGCGCTGCGGTCGTTCCCGCCCACCGCCGGGCCAGCGCCGCCACCGCCACCGCGGCGCCGGCGTGCCAGAGCAGGTTCACGGCGTGGAACCACGGGGCGTCGTCCACGAGCCCGTCGAGGGTGTAGCTCGCGACGGCGAGAGGCCGGTACAGCTTGCCGCCCAGGTCGGGAGGCCAGTAGGGCGCGACGAACGCCCGCCAGATACCGCTGGCGGAATGGACGAGCGGGTTCCAGACGATGATGTACAGATCGTCCATCGCGAAGCGGTTCCACAGCGCGCCGATGTGCACGACGATGGCGCAGGCGGCGACCGCGAGGTAGAGGCGCTTACTGTCCACGCTGCAGCGCGAACAGCCAGCGCCCGCCGGACCAGCGATACACGCCCGTCAGCCACCCGGGATACGCCTCGATCAAGCCGCGTAGCTCCCCCGCTGACGGCGACGTCGCACTCGCGAGCAAGACGTGCGTGACCCCCATCCGCTCGAGGTAGGCGCGGTGCTCGGCGGGGGTGGGGCGCAGCGTCTCGCGACCGCGGTAGCGCTCGAGGTAGAACGGCACGGCGCTGCGGCCGGTGTAGAGCCAAACGAGGGCCTCGTCGTCGCCGCCCTGGGCGGGTACGGCTACTACGAGATCCGCGGTTTCACCGGGCGCTGGTGGGAAACCCAGGCGCAGGCGATCTCCGCGAATTTCAACGAACTCCTGCCCGTCGTCGCCGACCTGCCGGCCGGCGCCGTCGTCGCTACCGACGACGAAGCCCTCGTCTGGCTCTACGCCCGCCGCAGCACCGTGCCGT
>JBGPOM010000195.1:0-4637 GCA_041488075.1 Gemmatimonadota bacterium | reverse complement strand
GTGCACTATCGTGGCATCCACGCGCTGGTGCTCGGCCTGCCGCGTGGGGGCGTGCCCGTCGCCGCGCAAGTCGCCCGGGCGCTCGACGCCGACCTCGACGTCGTGGTGTCGCGCAAGCTCGGCTCGCCGGTCTCGGCCGAGCTGGCGATCGGCGCGGTCACGGCGAACGGCGGCCGGTTCCTGAACGACGATGTGATCCGCGCTCTGAACGTGTCCGAAGCCTACCTCACCGCGGTGACCGCGACGCAGCAGGTGGAGGCGCGCCGGCGGGAGGCGCTGTTCCGCGGGTCGCGGCCCGCGCCCGTCATCGCCGGCCGCACCGTGATCCTGGTGGACGACGGGCTGGCCACGGGGGCCACGATGCGCGCGGCCGTTCGCTCGGTGCGGCAGCAGCAGCCGCAGCGGCTCGTGGTGGGCGTTCCCGTCGGCTCGCCCGAGGCCTGTGCGGCGCTCCGCGCGGAAGCGGACGAGATGGTGTGCCTCTACGAACCCAGCGGTTTCGGCGCCGTCGGGCTCTACTACCGGGACTTCATGCAGACCCAGGACAGCGACGTGCAGGCGCTGCTCGGGGAATTCGCCGGTGCCCGCAGCCCGCGCTGAGGGTGCTTCGTTCACGCTCGCCTTGGCGGGCGACGTGATGATCGGCCGCCTGGTGAACGAATCGCTCGTCCGGGGCAAGGAGTACGGCCGGCCGTGGGGGGACGTGCTGCCGACCCTCCGTGCCGCCGACTTGTTCTTCGCGAATTTGGAATGCGCCTTGACCCACCGCACCGAACGGTGGTCCGACGGAGGGTACAAGCCGTTCTACTTCCGAGCGGATCCCGCGGCGGTCAAAACGCTCGAACTCGGCCGCGTCGATTTCGCATCCGTCGCAAACAATCACATCGGCGATTTCGGCCTGGCGGGACTGCGGGACACGCTCGCCGCCCTGGACCGCGCGGGGATCGCCCACGCGGGCGCCGGGATCGACCGCTTGAGCGCCCGCCAACCCGCCCTGCTCACCCGGGCGGGGGCCCGGGTGGCCGTCGTGGCGTTCGCCGACTATCCCGTGGAGTGGACCGCCACGGCGACCGCACCGGGGATCAACTACACCCCCGTGTCGCTCGCGCCCGAGTACTTCGATGAGTTGAAAGTCACGCTGGCGGTGGCTCGGGAGCAGGCGGATCTCGTCGTCTTCTCGATTCACTGGGGCCCGAACATGCGCGAGCGGCCCAGCCGGGAGTTCCAGGAGTTCGCGCACGCGGTAATCGATGCGGGCGCCGACATCTTCTGGGGCCACAGCGCCCACGTCGTTCAGGGAATCGAGTTTCGGCGCGGGCATCCCATTCTGTACGACACAGGAGATCTCGTGGACGACTACGCGGTCGACCCCCGTCTGCGAAACGACCTGTCGGCCGTTTTCCTGCTCACCGTCACGCCGCCTACGGTGCCGGAGATCGAGGTCGTGCCGGTGCGCATCGCTGACCTGCGCGCAAACGTGGCTCGGGGCCGCGACCGGGACTCGTTCCTCGAGCGTTTCAACGCGCGCTGTGCCGAGCTCGGAACGGCTGTCGTCCTGGCGCCCGGACGGGTGCACGTCGCGGCGCGCCAGCCCGCTGGCCGCGGCTAACCCGCCACGACCGTGTGCCGCGCCGACGTCGCCGTGCTACTTGTGCGCTTCCACGAGAAACGACACCCTCGCGTTCACCCGGTATTCCGTGATCCGATCGCCTTCCACCGAGCCCGTGAGATTGTCGATCCAGATCGACTTGATGTGCTTCACGGTCTTGGCGACCTCCTTCACCGCGTTCTGCGCGGCATCGTCGAAGCTCTTCTCCGACTGGGCGATGACTTCGACGACTTTCACAATGGTGCCCATGGGATGACCCTCCGGTCAGGGCTGGTGCCGCGCCACGACTCGACTTGCCGCTCCAGCGTTCACCATACCGGTTCGGACGTAAGGCGAGCCTGAAGTTCGCCTGAAGAACGGCCTCCCGGTCGGTGTGCCCGTCAGCGCCCGCGCTTCAGCGCCGCACGAAACCGGTCGAGCGGCAGGGTGTTCACGATGTCCCTTGCCTCGAGGCCCGCCCGCCGCGCCAGGTCGACCGCGTAGCGCATGAACGGCAGGTGGCCCGGCTGGTGGCTATCGGTCGACAGGACGAACCGCACGCCGTGCCCCTTGGCGGCCGCCGCGAGCGTGTCGGGAAGGTCCATGCGCTCGGGGTGGCCGTTTATCTCGAGGAGACAGCCGGCGTCCGCCGCCGCCCGCGCCAGCGCGCCGAAGTCGAGGGGGTAGGGCTCACGTTTGCCGAGCAGCCGGCCCGTGGGGTGGCCGATCGCGTCCACCCAGCGGTGGCGTGCCGCGGCGACCAGGCGCCGGGTGATCTCCCCCTCCGTTTGATCGATCCCATAGTGGAGCGACGCCACGACGTAGTCGGCTTCGGCCAGCACGTCGTCCGGCAGGTCCAGCGCGCCGCGCGCCAGGATGTCGACCTCGACGCTCTTCAGGACCGCGAAGCCGCGATGCCCCGCGTTCCACGCATCGATTTCCTTCCATTGGGCGCGGAGTCGGCGCGCGTCGAGCCCGTGCGCCATCATCACGCGCTTGGAGTGATCGGTGATGGCGATGTAGGCATAGCCGAGGGCGCGAGCGGCCTCCGCCATGTCCGCGACCGACGTCTGGCCGTCGCTGGCCACGGTGTGCATCTGGAGGTCGCCCCGAATCTCCTCGAGCGTCACGAGCACGGGCAACGTGTGGCTTCGCGCGAGAGCGATCTCGCCCCGCGCCTCCCGCAGCTCGGGCGGGATCCAGTCGAGGCCGAGCTTGGCGTACACCTGCTCCTCGGTCGTGCCCGCCACCCGCCGCGAGCCCGAGAAGAGCCCATACTCGTTCAGCTTGAGCTTCTTGTCCTGTGCCAGGGCGCGGAGCTCGAGGTTGTGGGCTTTGGATCCGGTGAAATAGACGAGGGCCGCGCCGTAGGCCGCGGGATCCACCGCGCGGAGGTCTACCTGGAGCCCCCCGGTGAGCCGGACCGTGGCGCGGGTGGACCCCTGCGACACCACGCTCGCCACGTCCGGGTAGGCCACGAGACGGCGGATCACCCGGGCCGTGTCGCGGCCCGTCACGAGGACGTCGAGATCGCCGACCGTTTCCTTGCGCCGTCGATAACTGCCCGCGACGGCGATCTGGTTGATGCCGCCGCCCGCTTTGACATAGTCGAGCAACGCTGTGGCGTAGGTTTCGGCCTCGTTCAACAGCAGGCGCCGCTCGCGGTGCGCCGCCTGACCCAGGCCGGCGCCGATCTTCTCCACCATCTTCGGGCCGAACCCCTTGAGCTTGTGCACCCGACCCGCCGCGAGCGCGCTGGCGAGGTCGGCGGCCGATTTCACTTTCAGCTTGGTATGCAGCAGCTTGACCCGCTTCGGGCCGAGGCCGGGAATCCGCAGGAGATCGAGCAGGCCGGGCGGCACCTTTCGGGCGAGCTGCTCGTGCAACGGCAGCGCCCCCGTCGTCACGATGGTGCGGATCTTGTCGGCGAGGTCCGTGCCGATGCCGGGAAGCTCGGTGAGGTCCCGTGTTCCCGCGCGCACCGCGTCGGCGAGCGGCTCGGGAAAGTCCCGAATCGTGCGCGCGGCGGTGCGGTAGGCCCGAACACGAAACGGGTTCGCGTCTTGAATCTCGAGAAGATCTGCGATTTCGTCGAACAACCGCGCAATGTCAGGATTCTGCATACACGGCCGGACGCCTCCTCGGCAAGGGTGGCTGGGGTAGCGTTAAGGCGTCGTGAGATCTCCCGGAACTCCTCGCCCGGGAGATGAGCCAGGGTTCAGGGACGCCTCAGGATCGTTTCACGCTCGCCGTCCGACGTTGCAGGCGGGAGGCACAGCCATGATGCAGCGAGCAACAACCATGCCGGTGTACGAGGTCATGACGCGGGCTCCGGTCACGGTCACTCCGCTGACCACCCTCACGGACCTGATCGCCCTCTTCGACCGCTACGACTTCAATGCGTTTCCCGTGATCGACGACCGCAGCATCGTGTGCGGCATCGTCACTAAGCTGGACGTGCTTCGCCTGTTGCGGCCCGATCAAAACCTCTGGGTTCCGGCGTTGGCCGGGGTATCCTCAGCGCGGGTGGAGGACATCATGCGGCGCGGCGTCGTCTGCGTCGAAGCCGGCGACCCTGTGGTCGTGGCGGCGGACCTGATGGTCGAAACCCGACTCCGCAGTCTCCCGGTCGTGCAACGCAAGGCCGAGGGCCCCGTGCTCGTGGGCATCGTCAGTCAGGGTGACCTGCTGCGTGGGCTGCGGTTCGAGCTGGTCGAGGTGACGGCCGGCTCCGGCACAGCGGACTCGCGCCGGTGAAGGAACTTGCACCCCCGATTCACGGCCGCTTCATGGCCGCGGGCGTAGCTTGATTCGAGTTGCTCCAGGGGAATCGGGGAGGTTCCGAAACCGGCAACGGAAACGGGACCGGCGATCCGAGTGATCACATCGCCTGGGGTGGTGGGGGCGATCGCGTGCCTCACCCACGACGGAGTGGCGCTCCGGCGTGCAGTGCAAGAGGTCGACGCGATTCGACCGACTCGCAGCGCCCGCACCGGCGAACCGTGGGGCCCGTCAGGCCGCATGGGGATGGAAGCCGGAGCTCCCAAGG
>JBGPOM010000194.1:0-4639 GCA_041488075.1 Gemmatimonadota bacterium | reverse complement strand
CGCTTCGTGCGGCCCGCCGAAGTCGACATGCTGCTCGCCGACGCGGGCCAGGCCCGGCGCGACCTGGGGTGGGTGCCTCAGGTGAGCTTTGAGAGACTGGTGACGATGATGGTGGACGCGGACCTGGAGCGGCTGGCGTGAAAGTCCTGGTCACGGGTGCGGATGGCTTCGTCGGGCGCTGGCTGATCCGGCGCCTGCTCGACGACGGCCGCGAGGTGTTCGGCGCCGTCCGGCCGGCGATGCCGCAGCGCGACGACGGCCTCACGGCCGCCGAGCGCGGCGCGGTGCGCTGGCTGCCGCTCGAGGTCACGAGCGACGAGTCGGTGCGCCAGTGCGTGGACCTGCCGTACGACGCCGTGGTGCATCTCGCGGCCGTCGCGTCGGGTGCGGACGCGCTGCGCGATCCCGGCGTCGCCTGGACGGTGAACGCCGCGGGGACGGCGCGGCTCGCGCACGTGCTCGCCGAGGCGCGGCGGATGGACCGGGCCGACCCCGTCTTGCTCATCGTCTCGACGGGCGAGGTGTACGGCCGGGGGCAGGGCCACGCCCCGCGGCGCGAGACCGACCCCGCCGCGCCGTGCTCGCCCTACGCGGCCAGCAAGGTGGGGGCCGAGGCGGCCGCGCTTGAGGCGTGGCGCCGCGCCGGCCTGCGCGTCGTGGTGGCGCGTGCCTTCGCCCACACGGGGCCGGGGCAGGATCCGCGCTTCGTCGTGCCGGCCTTCGCGCAGCGCCTGCGCTTCGCGAAGCGGATCGGCGCGCCGGTCGTCAAAGTGGGAAACTTGGAGCCGGTGCGGGACTTGCTGCACGTGCAGGACGTCGTGGACGCCTACGTCCGTCTGCTCGCCAAGGGCGAACCGGGCGAGACGTACAACGTCGCGTCGGGGCAGGGGATCAGCCTCGAGGACCTGCTCTTCCGGATGGCGGACCTGCTCGGCATCCGGCCCATCCCCGAGGCCGACCCCGATCTGATGCGGCCGGCCGACATCCCCCATCTCGTGGGGGACGCGGCGAAGCTGCGGGCGGCGACGGGCTGGAGCCCGCGCCGCGCGCTCGCTGAGACCCTGCGGGACGTGCTCGATGCCCAAGCGGACTGACCTGCATCGTATCCTGCTGCTCGGCTCGGGCCCGATCGTCATCGGGCAGGGGGCGGAGTTCGACTATTCGGGGACGCAAGCGGTGAAGGCGCTCAAGGAGGAAGGGTACGCGGTCGTGCTGGTGAACTCGAACCCGGCGACGATCATGACCGATCCTGAGTTGGCCGACCGCACCTACATCGAGCCGCTCACGCCCGATTGGGTTCGCAAGGTCATCGAGCGCGAGCGGCCCGACGCGCTGTTGCCGACCATGGGCGGCCAGACGGCGCTCAACGTGGCGATGGCGCTGGTGAACGATGGCACGCTCGAGCGCTACGGCGTCGAGCTGATCGGCGCCAACGCCCGCGCCATCCGCATGGCCGAGGATCGTGCCGAGTTCGCCGCGGCGATGCGCCGCATCGCGCTCGATACGCCGCCGGGCCGCACGGTCACGTCGCTGGCGGACGCTCTCGACGCGGCGGCCGAGGTCGGCTATCCGGCGATCATCCGCCCGTCGTTCACCCTGGGCGGCACCGGCGGCGGCGTGGCGTACAACCGCACCGAGTTCGAGGAGGGGGTGGAGCGCGCGCTCGATCTTTCGCCGGTGCATTCGACGCTGATCGAGCGGAGCCTGCTCGGGTGGAAGGAGTTCGAGCTCGAGGTGATGCGCGACCGGCGCGACAACGTCGTGATCGTCTGCTCGATCGAGAATCTCGACCCGATGGGGGTGCACACCGGCGATTCGATCACGGTCGCGCCGGCGATGACGCTGACCGATCGTGAGTACCAGCGCATGCGCGACGCGGCGATCGCCATCATCCGGGAGATCGGCGTCGAAGCGGGGGGCTGCAACATCCAGTTCGCCGTGAACCCCGCCGACGGCGAGATGCTGGTGATCGAGATGAACCCGCGCGTGTCGCGCAGCTCGGCGCTCGCCTCCAAGGCGACCGGCTTCCCGATCGCGCGCATCGGGACGAAGCTCGCCGTGGGCTACACCCTGGACGAGCTCCCCAACGACATCACGAAGACGACCCCGGCGTCATTCGAGCCGGTGCTCGACTACGTGGTCGTCAAGGTGCCGCGCTTCGCGTTCGAAAAGTTCCCCACCGCCGATTTCCGCCTCACGACGCAGATGAAATCGGTCGGGGAGGCGATGGCGATCGGCCGCACCTTCAAGGACGCGTTCCAAAAGGGGCTGCGCGCGCTCGAGATCGGGCGACCTGGGTGGGTGACGGGCACGACCCTCGCCGACGACCGCCTGACGAGCGACTCGCCCGAAGACCTGCGCGTCGCGCTGCATACGCCGACGCCCGAACGCATCTTCCAGGTCAAGCGCGCGCTCCTCGCGGGCCTCGCGGTGGACGACATCGCGAAGGCGTCCGGCATCGATCCCTGGTTCCTCTATCAGCTCGACGAGTTGGTCCAGGCCGAGCGCTGGTTCGCCGCGCTCGACCAGCCGGGTGCGGCCGAGTTGCGCCGCATGAAACGCCTCGGGTTCTCCGACTGCCAGCTCGCCACGTTGCGCGGCACGACCGAGGCGGCGATGCGCGAGCAGCGGTGGGCGCTCGGCATCCACCCGGCCTATAAGACCGTGGACACCTGCGCCGGCGAGTTTCCTTCGTCCACGCCGTACCTGTACTCCTCGTACGACGAGGAGAACGAATCCGAGCCGCTGGGCGAGCGGGGCATCGTCATCCTCGGCAGCGGCCCGAACCGCATCGGCCAGGGCGTCGAGTTCGACTACTGCTGCGTGCGCGCCGGTCTCGCGTTCCGCGAGCTGGGGTTCCAGACGATCATGATCAACTCGAACCCCGCAACCGTCTCGACCGACTTCGACATCTCCGACAAGTTGTACTTCGAGCCGCTGACCTTCGAGGACGTCATCGAGATCGTCCGCTGGGAACGGCCCAAGGGCGTCGTCGTCCAGCTCGGCGGCCAGACCCCGCTCCAGCTCACCAAACCGCTGGAAGCCGCCGGCATTCCCATCCTCGGGACCTCCCCCGACGCGATCGACATCGCCGAAGACCGGGAGCGCTTCGAGGCGCTCGGCCGGCGCCTGGGCGTGCGCCAGCCCCCGAACGGTATGGCCCGCTCGGTCGAGGAGGCGGTCGCCGTCGCCCAGCGCATCGGCTACCCGGTGCTGGTGCGGCCGTCGTACGTGCTCGGGGGCCGGGCGATGGAGATCGTGTACGACGACGGGTCGCTGCGCGACTACTTCGTGAAGGCCGCCCGCGTGGCCCCGGAGCACCCGGTCCTGATCGATCGCTTTCTCGAGGACGCCTTCGAGGCCGACGTGGACGCGATCGCCGACGGCACCCGCTGCGTGATCGCCGGCGTGATGCAGCACATCGAGGACGCCGGGGTACACTCCGGCGACTCCGCCTGCGTCCTGCCGCCCTACCTGATCGGGGACCGCCAGGTGGCGGAGATGCGCGAGCATACCCAGGCGTTCGCGCGGGCGCTGGGGGTGGTCGGGCTGATCAACGTCCAGTACGCCATCAAGGACGGCGTCGTGTTCGTACTGGAGGTGAACCCCCGGGCCTCACGGACCGTGCCCTTCGTCAGCAAGGCCACGGGGGTCCCCCTGGCCAAGCTTGCGGCGGCGGTCATGGTGGGGCGGACCCTGGACGAGTTGGGTCTTCCCGATGAGCTTCCCGTCGCCGGGGTGGCGGTGAAGGAGGCGGTCTTCCCCTTCACCAAGCTGCCCGGCGTGGATACCGTGTTGGGGCCGGAGATGCGCTCCACCGGGGAGGCGATGGGCCTGGCCGACAGCTTCGGCATGGCCTTCGCCAAGGCGCAGATCGCCGCGGACGGCAGCCTGCCGCTCGAAGGGACGATCTTCGTGACGGTGAACGATTCCGACAAGCCGACGGTGGTGCCGATCGTCCGGCGCTTCCACGAGCTCGGATTCCGGATCCTCGCGACCGAAGGGACGCAGCGCTACTTGCGGGGGCGCGGCGTGCCCGCGGAGCTGGTGAGGAAGGTGCACGAGGGGCGCCCCAACGCGATCGATCTGATCGTGTCGGGGGAAGTGCATCTGCTGATCAACACGCCTCTGGGCAAGTTCACGCAGGCGGACGACTACGCCATCCGGCGGGCGGCGCTGATGCACCGGGTGCCGTACACGACGACCATGTCCGCGGCGAGCGCCGCGGGTGATGCGATCATTGCGCTCCGCAGCCGGACCGGGAGCGTCAGGAGCCTTCAGGAATGGCACGAAAAAGCGAAGATCGAAAGAGAAGCGGCAAGGCCGTCCCCCGCGCTGCGGGCCGTAAGGGCGTAGCCAAGGCCGCGGCCAAGCCGGCCCCGGAGGCCAAGGCGGCTCCCAAACCGGCGCCGAAGCCGCCGCCCACGCCGCCGCTCGCCAAGGTCAAGTTCCGCGGCAAGCTGCTCGAGCAGGAGCCCCTCGCGCGCTACACGACTTGGCGGCTCGGCGGCCCGGCGCGGTATCTCGTCCTGCCCGCCGACGTGGATGACGTCGTCAAGGCGCTCGAGCTGGCGCGCGATCGCGGCCTGCCGTGGATCGTGCTCGGCCTGGGCTCGAACGTCCTGGTGAAAGACGGCGG
>JBGPOM010000193.1:0-4648 GCA_041488075.1 Gemmatimonadota bacterium | reverse complement strand
GGGATCGACGTCACGATGAAGGCCATCGGCCACTCCCGCGCCGCAGCGTGGGAGCAGCGCAACGGCGCCCGTTGCTTGCGCCTCGAAGTCAACTCCGCCTACTCGGTGGTCGGAGCGGGCGAACAGGGCGGCCAGCCGCTCGAGGTCTCGGGGACCGGGACGCGGACCGGCATCCAGTTCGTCGCCGTCGACGGGCGCTACTTGGGTGGCCAGGTCCACGACAGCTCCGCAATCGTGGTCGCGCTGCCTCTGCAGGGCATGACCGTTCCGGTCCGCCAGATTTCTCACTCGACTATCACGGTCCTGCCGTAGTGCGCCTCCTCCCGGCCCTCGTCGCCTTCCTCGCCGTGCCGGTGTTCGCCGCGGCGCAGGAAGTCGCCCCGAACCGCGCCACCGCGTACCTGCATCCCACCGACGTGCGCGACCCGCGGGCGGTGTGGGTGAACCCCGCGGGGCTGGGGGTGCTGCGTGAAGCGTCGGTGTACGCGGAGATCGCCGTCCAGGACCCGGGCGCGCAGGGCCGGCTCCGCCAGCTGAGCGCCGGGTTCAACGCGCGCGGGCTGGCGTTCGCCTACCAGCGGGACGTCTTCGACGGCGGCAGGCGGGGGCACACCTACCGCCTGGGACTGGCGGGCGCATCCGAGGGGCTCGCCGCCGGAGTCGCGATGGCGCTGTACCGCGGCGACACGAAAGGGACGGGATGGGACGTCGGCGCCCTGTACGACTGGGGGGGCGCGGGGGGGGGGGGCGCGCTGACGCTAGGGGGCGTCGTCGCCAACATCGGGCAGCCGGTGGTGCGGGGCCTGCAGCAGCGGCTCACGTTCGTGCCCGGCGTGACCTGGCGTCCGCTCGGCCCCGCCGCGGCGCTGTCGGTGCACGGGCGGATCACTCCCGATTCCGTGATGGGCTATGCGGTCGGATTGAGCTGGCAGGGATCGGGTGGCAGGTTCCCGATCGGCGTGCTGGCCCGACTCGATACCGACGGTGGGCTGCGGCGCGGAGCGTTCGCGGTCGGGCTCAGCATCGGTGGCCGCGACCGCGTGGGAACAGTGATCTCGACGCCGGGAGATCTCTCCGGCGTGGACGCCGCGAGCTTGTGGGGGCTCTCGACGCGGGAGGCGAGCGCACCGCGGCGCAATTAGGGGCGCCGATCGATGCGGACGCCGGTGGGCCCTCGCCGCACGTGGATGCCGCCCCGCGTCTCCTCCGGCAGCAGCTTGTCGAGGCGCGGGCCGAGCTCGAGGAAGTCCCGAAACGACAGCGCGCGGTACACGGTGTCACCCGCCGTCGCTCCCCGCCGCCGCAGGACCAGCCGGAAGAAGAACCCCCCACGGAAATCCAGGTCGAGCCTCACCAGCACGCTGTCGCGCGGGTAGGACCGTACCTGGCGCGGGGTCACGACCACGGCGCGCCGCCGCGTCACGAGGAGCAGGGTCGTATCCTCCTGGCCTCCCGGCTGGAAGACGTACTCCGCCGTGTCCCCGCTCGGCAGGGCCCGCCGCTCGCGCAATGCCCGGGTGAGGCTGTCGGGGATCGGCGCGGTCGCGACGATCTTGGGCGGCTTGCTGAACACCGTATAGGCCACGACCGCGGCGCCCGCCACGAACGCGACGAACGCGAGGCAGCCGGCCACGCCCAACCCGATCAACGACTTGAGCGCCATCGATGCAAGGCGGCGGCGCAGCGGGACCCGCACTCGATTGCGCGCGGCGGTGGGGAGCGCGTCGACCAGCGCCCGGCTCAGTTCTGCCGCGGTCTGGAAGCGCCGCCCGGGGTCCTTCTCCAGCATGTGCTCGAGGACGAACGCGAGATCCTCGGACACGTCCGGCCGGTGGCGGCGGATGGCGGTGGGCGCCTGAGTGAGCTGCTTGGCGAGGATCGAGGCGGAGGAGTCGCCGTCGAAGGGCGGGGCCCCCGCGAGCATCTGATAGAGGACGATGCCGAGCGAGTAGATGTCCGAGCGGCCGTCCACCTTGTCCCCGGCCGCCTGCTCGGGGATCATGTACTGCGGGGTCCCGATGATCATTCCCTCGGTCGTCAGCTGCGCGGCGGTCGCCGCCTGAGCGGCCTTGGCGATCCCGAAGTCCGTCACCAGAACGTGGCCGCTGCGGTCGAGGAGGATATTGTCGGGCTTGATGTCGCGGTGCACGATGTCGTGGCTGTGCGCGTAGGCGAGTGCGTCCGCGACCTGGCGCGCGATGCGTGCCGCGTCGCCCACCGAGAGCCGCCGATGCGTGGCGAGCAGCTGGCGGAGCGACGGCCCATCGATGCACCGCATGATGATGTAGAGCACCTCCTCGTGGCGGCCCACCTTGTAGATCGGCACGATGTGGGGATGCTCCAGCCGGGCGATCGTCTGCGCCTCGCGCAGGAACCGCTCGGCGAGGGTCGGCGAGGGCGCGAGGTCGAGGTCGAGCACCTTCACCGCGACGTCGCGGTTGAGCGTCGTATCGCGCACCCGGAAGACGCCCGCGAACCCGCCCTGTCCGAGGAGCGGGCCAACCGTAAATTCCTGACCCAGGGCCTGCTGCAGGCGCTGCTGGAGGGCTTCGAGATCCATGGCGGTCGCGAAAGCTAGGATTGCCCGGCGGGTTGTGCTAGGGACGGCGGCGTTTGCCGTCGTCTGGCTACTCGGCGTGTGGCCGCCGCCGCTGTGGTGGCGCGATCACGCCCCCCGCTGCACGGCGATGATGCGACGTCGCGCCCCGGCGTGCCCGCTCATCCGCTGGTCGGCACTCGGCGACATCTCGCCCCGCCTGCCCCGGATGGTGATCATCGGCGAGGACTCGCGCTTTCGCACGCATCACGGCATCGATTTCACGGAGATAGGGGACGCCCTCGGCGTCGAATCCGGCCGCGGTGCGTGGGCCACCGTGCACGCCGCGTGGCGCCAGCGCGACCGGTTGCGGGGCGCCAGCACCATCACCCAGCAGCTCGCGAAGAACTTCTATCTCTCGCCCTCCCGCAATCCGCTGCGGAAGGTCAAGGAGGCGGTCACCGCCGTCCGCCTCGAGCTGGCTCTGTCCAAGGATCGCATCCTCGAGCTGTACCTCAATGTGGCCGAGTGGGGACCGGGCGTGTGGGGCGTGACGGCGGCGAGCGAAGCATACTTCGGCGCTGCGCCGTCGCAGCTGGCGGAGCAACAGGCGGCGGCGCTGGCCGCGACCCTGCCGCAACCGCGCACGTCCAATCCCACCTTCCGCCCGGCGCGGATGCTGGCGCGGCGGGATCTCATTCTGGCGCGGTATCACGGCGTCGACGTCTCCATCCCACCGCTGCCCGAGGAGGCGTGGCGCGACTCACTGCCGGCGATCCCGCCGATCACCGTGCCGCTCCTTCCGCCGGTGATCGACACGCTGATGGATTCACTCAGGGTGCAGACGGACAGTGGGCAGGATACAACAAGAACACGTAAGAGCTAGACGCACAGACGCGCCGCCGGGAATAGAAAACGGTGGCCCGGACAGACTGTCCCGATCACCGTTAACGAAATCCCGCTGTGCGTCTGTGCGTCTAGCTCGTGCAGGTCCCCGCTTAGTCTACGAGCCGTAGGGGCATGACGAGCGCCATGTACGAGGCCGGGTCGTTCCACCCCACTGGCTCCACCGTCGACGCGCGCTCGGGCGCCTTGAAGGTGAGCCGCACCTCGTCAGTCGGCATGTACTTCAGGATCTCGAGCAGGTACATCGCGTTGAAGCCGATCTCGAGCGGCTCGCCTTCGTAGGTAACCGCCAGCTCATCCTGCGCCTCGCCCAGGTCGGGCGTCTGGACCGAGAACTTCACCACGCCACCCGAGAAGGCGAGCCGAATGCGGTGGGTCTGGTCGCTCGCCACGACGCTCATACGCCGCAGCGCGGCGGCGAGCGCCGCCTTGTCCATCGTCGCCGCCTTGTCGTTCTCCCGCGGGATCACCTGCTCGTAGTTCGGGTACGGCCCTTCGATGAGGCGGGAGAACACGTGCGTGCCGCCCGCGCGAAAGGCGATGTGGTTGTCGCTCTTGGCGATTTCGATCTCCGCGTCGGCCGCATACAGCCGCCGGATCTGCTCGAGCGCCTTCGGTGGCACGATCAAGTCGGCCGCCTGACCGCCCGTCGCCGGCACGTCCATCTTCGCCAGACGGTGGCCGTTGGTCGCGACCATGCGCATCCGATCGGGCCGCAGCTCCCATAGTACGCCGTTCAGGATCGGACGGCTCTCCTCGGTGGAGGCGGCGAACGCCACGTGCCCCACGAGCTTATGGACGACGCCTGCGGCCGCCTTCCAGGCCTTGTCGAACTTCACCGCGGGGAACGAAGGGAATTCTTCGCGCGGCAGGCCGAGCAACTTGAACTTGGAGCGCCCCGACTCGATCGACACGCGGGCTTCGCCGGCCGCCGTCACGCGTACTGGGCCCGGAGGCAGCTCGCGGGCGATGTCCACCAGCTTCTTGGCTGGCAGCGTCACCGCGCCGTCGGCGTCCACGTCGGCCGGGACCATCGTGCTGACGGCGATATCCAGATCGGTCCCGGACAGCCGCAGCCCTTGCTTGGTGGCTTCGACGAGCACGTTGGCGAGGACGGGCAGGGTCGTCTTGGCGGGAATGGCTGCCGCCACCGCCGCCAAGCCTTCCTGGAGCTGTTCCCGCGTGATCGTGAACTTCATGCGGCCT
>JBGPOM010000192.1:0-4672 GCA_041488075.1 Gemmatimonadota bacterium | reverse complement strand
GTTCTGCGGGTAGGTGGACGCGTGGAGGTGTCGTTCGCGGTCGCCTTCACGGCGGGGCTCTTGAGCTTTCTCTCGCCCTGCGTCCTGCCGCTCATCCCGAGCTACGTCGGCTTCCTGACCGGGATGTCGGCCGAGGAGCTCGAGCACCGCCGCGGCACCGCGGTGCTCCATGGACTCTGGTTCGTCGGGGGGTTCACCCTCGTGTTCGTGCTGCTCGGCGCCGGCGCATCCGCCGTCGGGAGCCTGCTCAAGGAGCAGCAGGTATGGTTGGGGCGGATCGGAGGGGTGCTCGTGATCCTGTTCGGCCTGTACCTGCTGGGCATCCTGCGGCCCGCCTTCCTGATGCGGGAACGGCGCATCGAGCTCGCCCGGAAGCCGTTCGGCTACTTCGGCTCCGGGGTGGTCGGCTTCACCTTCGGCGCCGCGTGGACGCCGTGCATCGGACCGATCCTCGGCGCCATCTTGACGCTCGCCGCGACCCGCGAAGGATTGGGAGCGGGCATGGGACTGCTGGCCGTGTACGCCCTGGGGCTCGCCGTGCCGTTCCTCCTCACGGCGCTGGCGCTCGACCGGTTCCTCGGCTGGTTCCAGCGGTTCCGTCCCTATCTCGTGTGGGTGGACCGCGCCGCGGGCGCGTTGCTGATCGCGCTCGGGATCTTGCTGGTGACTGATAACTTCACGCTGCTCGCGGGGTACCTGCAGGCCCTGACGCCCGACTTCCTAAGGAGCAGACTATGAACGCGCAACGGATGACCGCCCTGTTGTTGAGCTTTGCCCTCACGGGGGCCTGCACGCGGGGCGAGAACAACGCGTCCGCCGACTCGACCGCCCGCAACCTGACCCTCGCCCCCGCCGAGTCGTCGGCGGCGATGCGGGACATGCCGGCCACGCCCCCGGTCACCGCGCCCGTTACCCGGCCGGCGACCCCGCGTCCCGCGGCCCCGTCCGCGCCGGCGACGCTGACGCTGGGCGCGGGTGCGCACTTCGACATGGCGGCGGGGGACACGATCACCTCGCGCACCGCCAAGCCGGGCGATCCGTTCACGGCGCGGGTGGTGGAGGACGTCCGCAACGCGGCCGGCAAGATCGTGATTCCGGCCGGCTCGCAGGTCAACGGGACGATCACCGACGTGAAGCCGGCGCCGAATCCGAACACGCCGGGCACCCTGACGCTGGCCATCTCGAGCGTCACGATCCGCGGGACGAACTACCCGCTCGAGGCGTCGATCGACTCGCTCGGGACGGTCCGCAAGGGGCGGGGCATCACGACGGGCGACGCGGCGAAGGTAGGCGCCGGCGCCGTCGCGGGCGCGATCCTCGGCCGCGTGATCGGCGGCAACAAGAAGGGCACGATCATCGGCGGCGTCGTGGGCGGCGCGGTCGGCGCGGGCGTGGCCACCACGAGCAAGGACTCGGACATCGTGCTCCCGGCCGGGGCGCGCATCATCGTGACGGTGACCAAGGCTCTCACCGTCCGTCTATGAGCGTGCGCGCGAAGCTGTCCGCGATGATGTTCCTCCAGTTCTTCATCTGGGGCGCCTGGTACACGACGATCGCGGTGTACATGACCCACCACGGGATGGCGACGCTGACGCACTGGCCCTACACCGTGAACCCGATCGCCGCCATCGTCGCGCCGTTCTTCCTCGGCCTCGTGGCCGACCGCTACTTCCCGACCGAGAAGGTGTTAGGAGTGCTCCACCTGCTCGGCGGCGTGGTGATGTTCGCGGTGCCACAGGCCACCGGCGCGCCGACCGTGTTCATTCTCCTGCTGCTGCTCTACAACCTGTGCTACATGCCGACGCTCGGTCTCGCGAACAGCCTGGCGTTCCACCACATCCAGTCGCAGGAGAAGCAGTTTCCCCTGATCCGCGTCTTCGGGACCGCCGGCTGGATCGTGGCCGGCTTGTTCATCAGCCTCGTGTTCGGCAGCTTGATGGCAGCCGTTCCGGAGCAAACAGCCGTGCCGATCTACACCGCTGGTGCGGCGAGCATACTGCTCGGGCTGTTCAGCTTCACACTGCCGCATACGCCGCCGCCGGGCGTGGGGCAACGCGTCTCGCTGCGCAGTATCGTCGGCCTCGACGCGCTGGGGCAGCTCGGCGACCGCGCCTTCTACGTTTTCATCACCGCGTCGCTGCTCCTGTGTATCCCGCTCGCCGCCTATTACAACTTCACCCAGATCTTCCTGGGCGATGCCGGCGTCACCAAGATCGCGGCCACGCAGTCGCTCGGCCAAATGTCCGAGGTCATCTTCATGCTGCTGATGCCGCTCTTCTTCGTGCGGCTCGGCGTAAAGAAAATGCTGCTGGTGGGGATGGGCGCGTGGGTGCTGCGCTACAGCCTCTTTGCCCTGGCGGCGCCCGCCGCCGTCGCGTGGATGATCATCCTCGGGATCCTGCTGCACGGCGTCTGCTACGATTTCTTCTTCGTGACCGGCCAGATTTACGTGGACAAGAAATCGACACCCGCGGTGCGCGGTCAGGCGCAGGGGTTCCTCGTGCTGGTTACGTACGGGATCGGCATGCTCATCGGCGCCCAGGTGGCGGGCAACGTGTACAACCGCCTGCTCGGCGGCGCGACCAGCCTGACCCTCGCGCAGTGGCCCAGCTTCTGGGTGCTGCCCGCCGGGTTCGCGGCGGTGGTCCTGATCCTGTTCGCGGTGCTGTTCCCCTCGCCGAAGGCTACGGCCGCCGGTAGTTGACGTCGAGGATCGCGAGCCGCCGCAGGTGGTTGCCGAGCCGGGCGGTGAAGTCCGCGAAGTTCTTGCGATCGGGCCGGGTCCACACCACCTCGGCGAGCGCGCAGAGCCGCGGGAACACCATGTGCTCGGCCTGCTTGGGATCGGGCACGTACTCGGTCCAGATCTGGCCCTGCGCGCCCAGGACGTGGTGCGCTTGGGCCGCCGTGAGGGCGTCCGGGACCGGTTCGTAGGAGTACACGGTGTCGAGGGGCAGGTAGCCGCCGATGGCGAGCGGTTCGTGTGCCGTGTCGAGCGTCTCGTAATGATCGAAGTAGGTGTGTGAGCCGGGCGTCATGACCACGTCGTGCCCCGCCTGGGCCGCCGCGATGCCGCCGTCCGGTCCGCGCCACGACATCACGACCGCGTTGGGCGCGAGACCCCCTTCCAGGATTTCGTCCCACCCCACGAGCGTCCGACCATGTGCCGTGAGGAACGCGTCCATCTGGCCGATGAACCAGCTCTGCAGCTCGGCGGCGCTGTCGGGGCTGATCCCGCGGAGCGCCAACCACTGCTCCTTGTCGGCCTCGTCGCCGCCCACGTGGATCCAGCGGCTCGGGAACAGGCCCATCACTTCGGTCAGCACGTCCTGGTAGAACCGGATCGTCGGCTCCTCGGGCTTCAGGATATTCGGGGAGACGCCCCACCTCGTCCACACGGCGATCTGGGTGCCGGTGTTGCCGAGCTCCGGGTACGCGGCGATCGCCGCCTGTGAGTGTCCCGGCATCTCGATCTCGGGCACGACGGTGACGAACCGCGCCCGCGCATAGGCCACGATCTCGCGAACGTCGTCCTGCGTATAGAACCCGCCGTGCGGGCGCGCGTCGAAAAGCCACTTGGTCGAGTCCCCGCGGTCGGGGTTTCCCACGATGGTCTGCGTGCGCCATGCCCCGACCTCGGTGAGCCGCGGGTACTTGAGGATCTCGATGCGCCAGCCCTGGTCGTCGGTCAAGTGCCAGTGGAAGCGGTTGAGCTTATGGAGCGCCAGGAGGTCGATGTACTTCTTCACGAACTCCTTCGGCATGAAGTGCCGGGCCACGTCGAGGTGCGCGCCGCGCCAGGGGAAGCGCGGGGAGTCTTCGATCGTGACCGCCGGGATGCTCCAGGTCACCGCCGTCACCCTGGCCTGGCGGAAGACCGCGACCGGGAGGAGCTGGCGGAGCGTCTGGACGGCGTAGAACGCGCCCGCGGGCTTGAAGGCGCGGATCCTGACGCCGGTCGGCGTGACCTGGAGCCGGTACCCTTCGTCGCCGAGCCGCGCGAGTGTCGAGTCGGTACGGATCGAGATGACGCGCGCCGCTCCCCCGGCCGAGCCACGGACCGGGAGGCGGTATCCTGTGGCCGGGAGCACATAGTCGGCGAGCGCATAGCCGACGTCCCGCATCGCGGCGTCGGTCGTGATGACAGCCCGGGCGGTGAGCACGAAGGCTCCAGGGCTGCGGTCGAGCCGAACCGGCTGTGGGACGACGGAGAGCCCCGAGTCCTGGGGAGCGACGAGCGCTAGCGCGGCGAGGAGGGCGATGGACATTTTGACAAGGTGACCGGCCCCCGGGCGCTCCACAAGACCCTCGGATTCCTCGAGTATTTCACCTTCGGCTTCGGCAGCATGGTCGGGGTGGGGTGGCTCGTCTTGATGGACGACTGGCTCGGCCGCGGAGGGCCGGGCGGCGCGATGTTGGGCTTCCTGCTGGGCGGACTCCTCCTCCTGCCGATCGCGCGCACTTACGCCTGCCTCGTGCGCGACGTGCCCGACGCCGGTGCCGAGATCGCCTACACGGAGCGGGTGTTCCCGCCGTTCCTGAGCTTCGCGACCGGATGGATCATGGTGCTCGCCTACGCGATCGTGTGCCCGTGGGAGGCGGCGGCGATCGGCAACCTGCTGGCGCGCGTGTTCCCGGCGATGAACGCGCTTCCCCTGTACGAGGTCGCGGG
>JBGPOM010000191.1:0-4684 GCA_041488075.1 Gemmatimonadota bacterium | reverse complement strand
CGGCTCGCCGTTCACCGTCGTGCTGGCCAAACGATACATCTTGGCGGTGGGACTCTCCAGCGACAGCATCAGCTGTCCCAGCGTTTGCTGCTTCGCGTCCTCGAGCGCCGCGCCCCTCAGCCCGTCGCGTGCGAGCCGCGCGTACTCCACGCGGATCGCCTCCGTCGCCTCCGCGGCGCGCGCCGGCTGCGTGCCGACGTACACTCCCGCCACGCCCATCGCCCGGTAGAACGAGTTGAAGCTGTAAACGGCGTACGCCAGCCCCAGCTCCTCGCGGATGCGCTGGAACAGGCGACTCGACATCCCACCGCCGAAGATGTTCGAGAGCACGAGCAAAGCGAACTTGCGGCGGTCGGCGTAGGCGACGGTGTCCGTGGCGAACACGATGTGCGTCTGCGCGCTGTCCTTCTCGAACGTCCGCACGGCGCCCCGCACGGCGGGCGGAACCGGGACCGCTGCGGGCGCCTCCCGTGGCCCACTGCCCGTTTCCCGATCGAGCCAGCCCTGCTTTGCCACCTCTTCCAGCAGCGCCTCGTGGCTGAAGTTCCCGGCCCCCGCGATCACGCAGTTGCCCGGGTAATAGGCCCGGCCGTGCAGCTGCTGCAGGTCCCCGGCCGACAGGGCGCCGACGGTCTCCCGCGTGCCGAGGATCTGAAACCCGTAGGCGTGCTCCGGCCACAGCGTCTCGTAGGCGAGGTCGAAGATCTGGTCGTCGGGGGTGTCGAGGACGGTATTGATCTCCTCGAGCACGACCTTGCGCTCGAGCTGGAGATCGGCGTCGCGCAGCACCGGGCGCCGCACCAGGTCGGTGATGACGTCCAGCGCGCGCGCCAGGTCCGCGTCGAGCACGCGGGCGTGGTACGCGGTGGAGTCGCGGGAGGTGTAGGCGTCGAGTGAGCCGCCCCGGGCCTCGAGGGAGAGGGCGATCTCCTGGGCGGAGCGCCGCTCGGTTCCCTTGAACACCATGTGCTCGAGCAGGTGCGACACGCCCATCTTGGGACGGGGCTCGTGGGCGCTCGCCGTCCGCACCCATATCCCGGTCGCCGCCGAGCGCACCGACGCCACACGCTCCGAGAGCACGGTGACGCCGTTGGGGGCGGTGGTCCGATGGATCTCCCGGTCGAGCCGGACGGTTTCCATCGGCCGGCTAGTTCTTCTCGAGCAGCGCCTTCCGGGACAGCTTCATGCGGCCGCGCTCATCCACCTCGAGCAGTTTCACCCGCACGTGATCGCCCCGCTTGACCACGTCTTCGGTCTTCTCGGTGCGGCCGTGCTGCAGCTCGGAGATGTGGAGCAGGCCCTCGACGCCCGGGGTGATTTCGACGAACGCCCCGAAGGCGGTGGTGCTCTTCACGACGCCCTCATAGATCTTGCCGACTTCGGGCTCCTGAATCAGCCCGGCGATCATGTCGCGCGCCCGCTCGCCGCCCTCGCCCACCGCCGAGATGGTGACGAGCCCCGTGTCGTCCACGTTGATCTCCGCGCCCGTCTGCTCCTGGATCCCGCGGATCGTCTTGCCCTTGGGCCCGATGAGGTCGCCGATCTTGTCGGGGCGGATCTGCATCGTGATGATGCGCGGCGCGTACTTGGACAGCTGCGAGCGCGGCCCAGGGATCGTCTGCTGCATGATGTCGAGGATGTGCAGCCGCGCCGTCTTGGCCTTCTCCAGCGCTTCGCTGATGACCTTGAAGTCGAGCCCCTCGATCTTGATGTCCATCTGGATCGAGGTGACCCCTTCGCGCGTCCCGGCGACCTTGAAGTCCATGTCGCCCAGGTGGTCTTCGCTGCCCAGAATGTCGGTCAGGATGGCGACGCGCCGGCCTTCCTTGATGAGGCCCATCGCGACGCCCGCGCAGGCCGACTTCACCGGCACGCCGGCGTCGTACAGCGCCAGCGAGCCGCCGCATACCGTCGCCATGGACGACGAGCCGTTCGACTCGAGCACGTCCGAGACGATCCGCAGCGTGTAGGGGAACTCCTCGTACGGGGGCAAAATCGCCTGAATGGCCCGCTCGGCCAGGGCGCCGTGCCCCACCTCGCGCCGCGAGGTGCCGCGGATCGGCTTCACTTCGCCGGTCGAAAACGGCGGGAAGTTGTAGTGCAGCATGAACGACTTGGTGGTCTCCTGCGCCACGTCGATCGAGTCGATCCGCTGCTCGTCCCGCGTCGTGCCGAGCGTCACCGAGACCAGCGCCTGCGTTTGGCCGCGCGTGAACAACGCGGAGCCGTGCGTGCGCGGCAGCCATCCCACCTCGCAGGTGATCGGCCGGACCGTATCCAGGTCGCGCCCGTCCACCCGCTCGCCCGCCGTCAGGACTTGCTCGCGCATCGTGTGGTACTCGATGTCCTCGATGACGTGCGCCACGTCCTTCACGTTGTCCGGGAACTCCGCCGCGAGCTGCTCCTGGATCGTCGCCTTGAGCGCACCCAGCGCCTGCGCCCGCTCGGACTTCTCGGGCAGATTCAGGGCCTCCGCGATGCGCGGCTCGGCCAGCGCCTTCACGCGCGCCACCAGCTCCGCCGGCGGCTCGACCTTGGTCCATTCCATCTTGGGCTGGCGCATCTCCGCCGTCAGCTCGCCGGTGGCGTCGAGCAGCTCCTGGATTCCCTTGTGCGCCACTTCGAGCGCCTTGACGATCTCCGCCTCGGTCAGCTCCAGGGCCCCGCCCTCGACCATCACGATCGAGTCCTTGGACCCCGACACGACCAGGTCGACGTCGGAGAACTCGAGCTGCTGGAAGGTGGGATTCAGGATCCAGGCGCCCTCGACGCGGCCGACCCGCACCGCGGCGATCGGCCCGTTCCAGGGCACTTTGGACATCTGGAGCGCCGCCGAAGCCGCCGTCACGCCGAGCACGTCGGCGTCGTTTTCCTGGTCGGCCGAGAGGACGTAGATGAAGACCTGGACTTCGTTCTTGAAGCCTTCGGGGAAGAGCGGCCGGATCGACCGGTCGGTCACGCGGGCCGAGATGATCTCCTCGTCGGAGGGCCGGCCCTCGCGCTTCAGGAAGCCGCCGGGAATCTTGCCCGCGGCATAGGCCTTCTCGCGGTACTCGACGGTGAGGGGGAAGTAGGGGAGGTTCGCGATGTTGTCGGAGACCGTCACCGCCGCGAGCACCACCGTTTCACCATACTGGACGAGGCAGGACCCCGCCGCTTGCTTGGCCAGCCGCCCCGCCTCGAGCTTCAGCGTACGGCCCGCGAAATCACGCTCTACGCGCTTCACCTGATGGCCTGTCTAGAGCACTGGAAAATACGCCGAGCGCCCCGGTGCTCTTCCCGGGGCGCCCTGCGCGACGCCGTGACGTCTAATGGCGGAGGCCCAGCTCGTCGATGAGCTGGCGGTACTTCACGAGGTCGCTGCGCTTCAGGTACTCCAGCAGGCGGCGGCGGCGGCTGACCATTCTCAGTAGGCCGCGCTGCCCGTGGAAATCCTTGGCGTGCGCCCGGAAGTGCTCGGTGAGGCTGTTGATCCGCGCGGTGAGCAGCGCCACCTGAACCTTGGTGGACCCGGTATCCCGGTCGTGCTGCCCGTATTTCCTGACCGGCGTCGTCTTGTCGTACATCGGGCTAGTTCCCTAATCGTTGTTAGCTTCGTAACTTACACGGCCCTGAACCTGTTGTAAAGTGCGCCCGTGACGAACGCTGCCACCGACCTCGTCGGCCGGACCCTCGGCCCATACCACCTGGAAAAGCTCCTGGGCCAGGGGGGATTCGCCTGGGTCTTCGTGGGCCGCGAAAACGACGGCACCCCCGTCGCCGTCAAAGTCCTGAAGCCCCGCTACGCCGGCGATCCCCAGTTCGAATCCCGCTTCCGCAACGAAAGCGAGATCGCCGCCAAGCTCGAACATCCCAATATCATCCGCATCCGCACGGTGGCCAAGGCCGGCGAGCACGTCTACTTCGCCATGGACCTGTGCGCCGACAGCCTCGGCGCCCGCCTGGCGCGCGAGGGCCCCCTCCCCGAGGAGGACATCGTCCGCCTGGCGTACGACATCACCGCCGCCCTGGAGTTCGCCCATGGCCAGGGCGTGATCCACCGTGACTTGAAACCCGACAACGTACTGATCCGCTCCGACGGGACGGCGGTGCTCACCGACTTCGGCATCGCGCGCGCCGTCTCGGGCTACGTGGCGTCCACCGGCGTGAACATGACGATCGGCACGCCGCATTACCTGTCCCCCGAACAGGCCCAGGGGCGCCCTCTCGACCAGCGGGCCGATTACTATGCGCTCGGGGTCACGCTCTACAAAGCCGCCACGGGCGAGCTGCCCTTCACCTCGACCGACTGGTTCGAGCTGGCCCGCATGCACGTCGAAGACCCACCGCCCCCGCTGCGCAAGAAGCGCCCCGAGCTGTCGAAGCGGTTCGAGCGCGTCGTGCTCAAGTGCCTCGCCAAGCACCCCGACGACCGCTACCGGAGCGGCGCGGAGCTCCAGACCGACCTGCAGGAAGTGCTCGAGCGGCGGCGGGCGACGGTCGAGATCGGCGCCGCGCCCATCGGTACCCGCCAGCAGCTGGCGCTGACGGGCGAGATGACCCGCCGGTCCCGGCAGTCCTGGCTCGTGATTGCCGGCGTGGGGCTGGGCCTCCTGGCGCTGATCGCGCTGGTCGTCAGGTTGATGCGGTAAAGAAACGACGGACGGCAGCGTAGACGCGGGACAACAAACCGGGATGCGGGATG
>JBGPOM010000190.1:0-4692 GCA_041488075.1 Gemmatimonadota bacterium | reverse complement strand
ATCACGGTTTCGGCCGTGGGGGGCGCAGGGTACTTGCTCTTGCAGGCAGCCTCTTCGCTCATGTCGATGCGCGGATTGATGGGCCGGGCACCGGTGAACTTGATCTTGCCGCTGATCGTGGCTCCGGCCTGGACCTCGGCCGCCGGGGCCGGGGCCGCCGCGGCCGGCGCTGCCCGCGCGGCGCCGTCGTCCCCGCGGCTGCACACGGTGAGCAGGAACACGCTGCCGAATACGCTCAACAGTCTGCGCTTCATTTCAAACCTCCTTCGGTCGCTGGGCACGCCATACCACAAGCATGCCCAGCGCCAGGGTCAGGACCATGGCGACCACCGGCGAGATGAACACGCGCGCCGGCGTCGGTTCGTCGAGGGCGAGAAAGTACCACGTGCTGACGGCCATTCGCGGGCCATGCTCTCCATTGGACCCGTCCCACGCGAAGAACGCCACTGGAATGGCCCGGCCAGTTCGGACCTGAAGCTCGTGTACCGTATCGGCCGTCGCAAGGGCGCGGGTCAGCACGACCCGCCACTGGCCGTGGTCGTAGACCGCCTGCGCGCCCACCGATCCGCCGCCCGCGCTGGGATCGAAGCGCTCCAGCCCGCGCGCGAGGCCGGCCATGGCGCTGCCCCCGCCAGCCAGGCTCGACCAGCGCCACTGGTACACCGGCGCGGTCGCGTTGCCCATCAGGAAGTAGGGTCGCTCCATCCCCTGCGGGATCGTGAGCGGGAATTGTACGGCGAGCCGGTCGGGCCAGGGCCCAGGCTGGACCGCGGCCGAATCGTCGCTCGCGAGCGCCGCGAACACCCGGCCGATAAACGTCAACCAGGCGGTGTCGGGGCTCTGGGAGCGGTCGTCCCACACGACGCGCAGCGCCAGCGAATCGCGCGTGTGTACCGCCTGGACCCACACGCCGCTCACCGCCGGAGCGAACCACCGGCTCTGCTTGATGACCTGGCCCACCAGCGGGAACCAGTAGGCCTCCACCCGGCCCCACGCGGAGTCGCCGGGAGCGCGCGGCAGCCGTCCCGTGATCTGGGGTGCGTGGATCACGTCGCGTACCGCGGGCGGCTCGGCGGGCGAGAGGCTCCGCACGTACTGCGCGAGGCGCCACAGCTGCTCGTCGGTGAGGAATTTCTGGTCGAGGAGGTCCGAGAACGACGGCATCGGCGTGCCGTCGAGCCCGGTCCGCAGCCGATGATAGATGTCCTCCGCGCTCCCGCCGCCGTTGAACCGCCAGTTCTGCGCCAGGTCGGCGGCGAAGATCGGCCGCCCGGCGTCGTCCTTGAGCGTCGGGGCGGAGGGTCCGTCGCCGCGGCCCTGATCACCGTGGCACTTGCGGCACCCGATCGAGTCGTAGAATTGGCGTCCCACGCGCAGCGCGTCGGCGCTGCCGCCGCCCCCCCCCCCCGGCGCCTTGCCGAACTGCAGCGGCTTGGGCCGGATCGTGGTATCGGCGAAGAACGTCGAGAACGTCTTCAGGAACGCCAGCACGTCGCGCCGCTCGCGGTCCGAGAGCCGGGTCTTCCACCCGGGCATCGCGGTTCCCGGGAGCCCCTGGTCGATGGCGCGGAGCAGATCGGCGTCGGTGGGCAGCTCGCCGCTCGCGGTCGAACGGATCTGGTAGATCGCCCCGGTGAAGTCGCGCGGGTGCGGGAGCATGTAGCGCGCCGCCGCGCCGTCCCCCGCCCCGGCATCGCCGTGGCAGCCGGCGCACCACTTGACGTAGACGATCTTGCCTGCGGTGGTGTCTTGGGCGGTTAGTCGGTTAGCCGGATAGGCGGCTAGAACCGCCCCACTAACCGCCCAACCGACTAACCGGCTAACCGTCCTAGTCATGCTCGGCTCCGCTCTTTTCCCACGTCCGCGGCTTCCACCCCGTCTGGTCGTACAGGAACAAGATCACCGACCAGATCTCAGCTTCGCTCAAGAAATCTTCCCACGCCGGCATTGCCGAGTTCCACGGCGTCGCTTCCCGGGGCAAGCCGGGCCCGCCCTTGGCAACGCGCCAGAACACGAAACTCTCGGTGAGCTGGGCGATCGTACCGTTGTCCTGGAAATTGAGCGGGATCGGGTTGAAGCCGTTGGCGTAATGGCCCTGGCCGTCGAGATGGTCGCCGTGGCAGGGGACGCAGTTCTGATAGTAGACGCGCCGGCCCACCGCGAGGTGCTCAGCGAGCTCGGCGCCCGTCGCCTGGCGCATCGGGTTCTCGAGCCCGGCGAGGGTCAGTGTCTTGCCGCGGAAGGTGATCTCAGCCGGCGGCGCGGGGTGAATCGACCGCAAGTTCGGCGGCGCCGCGACCGAGGCCTTCACCTGGCCGTACGTGAGGCCGCCGACGACGAGCGTGACGGCCCCGAGCAGGCCGGTGCGGACCAATTTGAGTCGCGGCTCGATCAGGACCGCGTGGAGCGGCTGCTTGAACCGTGTCCACCGCGCCTCGTCGTCGCTGACCCAGATCAAGAGGCCCACGAACACCGTCGCCATGTACTGCAGCACCACGCTCTTGGGCACGATGGCGCTGCCCGGGAGCAGCGGGATGCCGAAGACGACCACGAGATAGGCCAGCACCAACAAGCCGACCGCCTGCCAAAAGGGGTGATTCTTCATTTTCGCGCCGCCAGGAAACGAACGAGCGCCTCGAGCTGGTTGGCGGTCATCTGGTCGCCGAAGGTCTTGGGCATGATCCCCGCGAACTTCTCGAATCCCTTCGTGATCTTGGCGTCGGGTTGCAGGATCGCCTCCCGGATGCCCGCGGCGGTCAGTCGCGCGCCGACGTGCGTCAGGTCGGGGCCAATCGCCGCCCCCTCCGTGCCGATCTTGTGGCAGCCGACGCATCCGCCGGCGTGAATCACCGTCATCGGGTCGGCGTTGCCGGCGGCGAGACCTGGACCTCCCGAGGTCCCCGGGGACCCCGGGCTGCCGCCCGGGGTTAGTGGGCTCGCCGGGGGAATGTCGGCAGCCGTCACGCTCACCGTCCCGCCCTGCGCCTCGAGGTACGCGATCACGGCCCAGATCTGCTGGGGCGAGAGGGTACGGGTCATGTCGGGCATGATCGGCTCGTAGCCCGGGACGACGAACGCGCCCGGCTGCGTAAGCGCCTCGTGGAGATAGCTCTTGCAGTCCTTGCCCGGCTCGCGGCGGCCGCAGCGCGCGCCGATGGGTCCCTGGCCTTTTTCGTCGGTGAGCAGGTTCGGGGCGCGGGTGCCCAGGCCGTGACACGTGGTGCAACCGCCGATCCCGGTGAACACCTGCTCGCCCGCCTGGACCAGTTGCTCGGGGGTCACGTCGGCCCCGAGTGTGAGGGCGCGAGGGACCTCGGACTGCACCTGCGGGATCTTGTTCGCGATGAGGGTATAGAGCGCGAGCGTCCCCAGCACGACGCCCAAGATCTTGAGGTTAGTGGCCCACATGCTGGGCCTCCTTCCCCGCCGCCGGGGTGGGGGGCGGGGGGGGCACGAACGTCGATTTCTCGGCGAGGCCGCCCAGCCAGAAGATGAAGGCGACGAGCGACAGGAAGATCAGCACGCACACGCTGATCATGATGGCGGCCTGGCCGAGGGCGGGAGTGGCGGCGTACTGTGTCGTGTCCGGCAGCACCTGCCAGACGTGCCAGTGCTGGCGGATGCCGCTACGCGCGAAGCCCATCAGCCCCATCAGCCAGGTGAACGTGACTGCCAGGATGAACAGCGCATACTGGGAGCGCGGCGGCATCTTCCCCCACTGAATCGCCCCGAGCGACTGCGCGCCGCGGCCCATGACGACGTCGATGATCGTGACGAACACGATGCACGACAGCACGGCGCCGACCTGATAGACGCTGTAGCCGATGCGCACGATCGCCTCGACGAAGTAGCCGCGGATGCCGAAGAACAGCACGATGGCGGCGGCGATCCCGAACATCCCCCCCTGGATCAGCGTCCCGGCGCGCGCCCACGGCACGACCGGGCGGGAGTTGGCGCGGCGGTACAGGAGGAACGAGAGGAAGGTCGTGAGGATCATCAGGTTGACGGCGGTGTTCTTGGCGCTCATCACGCCCAGCGCGCCGAGGAACGGATGGTGCGAGCCCCCCATCGCGGCCAGCTCCCGCGAGTCGGCGATCATCGTATGCGGCGTGCCCCACACGATCGCGCCGAGCACGAGCACCACGAGCAGCCACTTGGTGTAGGGGCGGAACCGCTCGGCGCCGGGGATGCGGCCCATCCCGACCCAGAGGTAGTAGTTCCCCGTGAGGAACAGCACGGCGATGAGGAACGCCTGGATGACCCACAGCCAGCTCATGAAGCCGCCCATCATCGTAATGCCCATCGACTGGTCGTACTGGTAGATCTCGCGACCCAGCCAGTAGCCCGCGAAGGGGAGCACGATCAGCGCCGAGATGGCGATGAAGTTCCCGACGTACCCCATCCAGTCGTAGTGGGCGCGCTCTTCGTCGCTCGTGGCGGCGAGGAAGCGGTAGCTCGCGTAGGCGCCGACGATGGCGCCGCCGAAGACCACGTTGCCGATCAGGCGGTGGATGTTGATCGGCATCCAGGTGTGATTCAGGATGGCGTGCCACAGCTTGATCGTGCCCGGGGCCGAGTCCGGCGTGATGTCACGTGGCGGGGTCATCATGTACGTGAGCCACGAGTCGGCGATGAACATCACGGTCGTGCCCCACACGTTCAGCAGGATGCCCAGCGTCCAGTGGCCCAGCT
>JBGPOM010000189.1:0-4700 GCA_041488075.1 Gemmatimonadota bacterium | reverse complement strand
CTGCTCCGCAAGGGCAAGACGTGCGCGATTCTGGCGGTCGGCGTGATGTGCCAGCCGGCGCTCGAGGCGGCCGAGGCGCTCGCGGCCGACGGGCTCGACGTCACAGTCGTCAACGCGCGCTTTCTGAAGCCGATGGACCGCGAGATGCTCGACGCCCTGGTGCGCGACCACAAGCTGCTCGTCACCGTGGAGGACGGGACCGTGGTGAACGGCTTCGGCGCCGCGCTCGCGGGTCTGGTCCAGACCACCGCCCCCGACGTGCGGGTCGTCGCGCTCGGCGTCCCCGACCGCACCTACGAGCACGCGCCGCGCGCCGAGCAGCTGGCCGCGGTCGGGCTGACGGGTGCCGGCATCGCCGCCCGCATCCGCGCCCTCGCCGCCGAAGAGTCGCTGACCACGCGATGAACGTCGGGGTCGTCGGCAACCCCAGCTATCACGACCTCGGGACCATCCTGGCGACGCTCGCCAAGGCGGCGTCCAGCCTGGGCTTCACGCTCTTCACTGAGGATAGCCTCCAGGCGCTGTGGCCCGCACCCAAGCCCCGGCTGCTCCACGACGCCACGGTGCTCGACTGCCTGCTCACCCTCGGCGGCGACGGCACGCTGCTGCGCGGCGCGCGCGCCCTGAACGGCGCCAACACCCCGATCCTCGGCGTCAATCTCGGCCGGGTCGGCTTCCTGACGACGGCGTCCGTCCAGACCCTCGATTGGGCGCTCGACGCGATCGTGCGCCGGGCCTACGCCACCGAGGCGCGCCTCATGCTTCAGACGGCGATCACCGACAAGCAGGGCAAGACCCGCGCCGAGCCGACGGTGCTGAACGACGTTGTCGTGCACAAGGGCGGCGTCGCCCGCGTCGCGCGGCTCAAGGTCGTCGTGGACGGCGACGAGGTGGGCCAGTACTCGGCCGACGGCATCATCGTGGCGACGCCGACGGGGTCCACGGCCTACTCGATGTCGGCCGGCGGCCCCATCGTCGTGCCCGGCGTGGATGCGATCGTCGTCACCGCCATCTGCCCCCACACCCTGGCCGTGCGGCCGCTCGTGCTGCCGGCCCACAGCACGGTGTCCATCGAGCCGATCCCGCCCTGGCCCGAAGAGATGCTGGTGTCCTTCGACGGCCAGGTCGGAACCGCGATCCAACCCGGCGAGCGCCTGCTCGTGAAGCGCGCCGACCGGCCGCTGCTGCTCATCCGGCTCGGTCCCGAAGGCTTCTTCGCCCGCATGCGGAGGAAGCTCCAGTGGGGCGACCTCTCCGACCGCGAGCGCCCGTAGTGCTGCGGGAGCTCCGCGTGCGCGATCTCGCGGTCATCGCCGATGTCACGCTCCCCCTCGAGCCCGGCCTCAACGTCCTGACGGGCGAAACCGGAGCGGGGAAGTCTATGCTCGTGGACGCCCTCGCCCTGCTGCTCGGCGAGCGTGCATCGGCGGACGTCGTCCGCAGGGGCGCCCAGAAGGCGGTCATCGAGGCCGCGTTCGAGGGGGTCCCGGATGTCGAGGATGGCGTCCTGGTTCTCAAACGGGAGGTGACGAACGAGGGGCGATCGCGTGTGTGGGTGAACGGTTCTCCCGCCACGGTCGGCATGCTCGCCCAACTCGGTGCCCAGCTCGTGGACCTGCACGGCCAGCACGAGACCCAATCACTCCTCCGGCCGGACGCGCAGCGCGACATTCTCGACGCCTACGCGGGCGCTGCCGCCCTGCGCGTCGCCGTGCGGGACGCGCACCAACGGTTCCGGGATCTCGAGCAACGCGAGGCGCAGCTCCTCGCCCGGCAGGATGAGGTGCGCCGCAAGGCGGACTACCTGCGCCACGTCGTGCAGGAGATCGAAACGGCCGCGCCCAAGGTGGGCGAGGACGAAGCGCTCGAGACGGAGGCGAAGCGGCTCGCGCACGCCGACGAGCTGGGCCGTCTGGCCCGCGAGCTGCAGGAGGCGGTTGCCGCTTCCGGGCTGACCCGGGCCCACAAGATCCTCGCCGGGATCGAGCGCCTCGACCCCACCACGACGCGCTGGCGGGAGTTCGTCGACGCGGCGTTCGCCAACGTGGAGGAGCTGGCGCACGCCGTGCGCGAGTACGCTACCGACCTCGAATCGGACCCCGCCCGCCTCGCGGCGCTCGAGCAGCGGCGCGACCTGCTGTTCCGCCTCCAGCAGAAGTACGGGCCGTCCATCGCGGACATCCTGGCGCTGCGCGACGGCTCCGCCCGCGAGCTCGAGCTGCTCGACACCGCCGACCTGGATCTCCGTACCATCGCCGATGACCGCACGGCGGCCGCGCAGGAGTTCGCGCGCGCCTGTGCGGCGCTGACGGCACAGCGGGCCGCAGGGGCCGGGAGGCTGTCCGAGGCCGTCAACGAGCTGCTGCCCGCGCTCGGCATGGCCGGCGGGCGGTTCGACGCGTCCCTCTCCCCTCTCCCTTCTCCCCGAGGGGAGGGAGCGGAAGGAGTGACGTTCAACGTGGAGCTCAACCCCGGGCTGGGCGCCCGGACCTTGGCCAGAGTGGCGTCAGGTGGAGAGCTCTCCCGCCTCATGCTCGCCCTGAAGGTCGTCCTGGCGGCGCACGACGCGGTGCCGACGCTCGTCTTCGACGAGGTGGATCAGGGGATCGGCGGCGAGGTCGGCCTTCGGATCGGAGAGGCGCTGGCCCAGTTGTCAGGAAGGGCGGGGTCCGAGCGGCAGGCGTTGGTGATCACCCACCTTCCGCAGATCGCCGTCTACGCCGACCACCACGTCGTGGTGGCCAAGGACAGCGGCACCACAGGAGGCATCGCGACGAGCGACGTGCGCGTGGCGACGGGCGAGGGGCGCACCAGGGAAATCGCGCGGATGCTGGGTGATGCCGACATGGAGACCGCCCTGCTTCACGCGGCGGAGCTGCTCAGAACGGCCAGCGCGAAGTCCGCAGCACGATCCGGAACACCGACGCCACGGGAATCCGGCCGCCCACGCCGCTGACGGTCTGCTCGAACGACAGCCCGCCCTCGATCCCTGGTCCCACGTAGGTCACCGCCGCGCCGATTCGCAGCCGCCGCTCCGACGTTCCGGCATCGAGCACGCTCGCCGAGCGTGGGGACCCGAGCCGCGTGGCGAGCGCCACGGAGTCGGCGGCGCCGGCGAACGTGTAGTGATCGCGTCCCTTGGTGAAGTAGCCCGCCGTCACCCCCGCCGCGAAATACCGGTTGAAGCGATACATCGGGGCGACATCCAGCGCGAGCGCGTCCCCCGGATCCCACGCGAGGCTCGCCCAGGCGGCGCGCGGCACGAGCAGGCTGTCCTCTGGGGCGACCCGGCGTTCGCGCGTGCCGCGGCGCTGCTGGGTGCCGCGCACCGACAAGTTCAGCCAGAGGCGTCTGGCGACGGTGAGCTCCTGGATCACGCCGACCTCGATGTCGGTCTGGTGGTCGCCCGTCGCCAGGTCGAACAGGTCGTGCGGCGAGTCGAGGTGGCCGGTGGGCAAGCGCACCACGAGCTGTGCCGCGGCGGCGTACCGTCCTTCCCTCGGCCCCAGGCGGACTTTCGCCTGGAGCTCCGCCTCGCCGGGGAAGTAGCGCAGGGCGTGGCGGGTGCTGGTGATGGGCGTGTAGGCGTAGGTCGTATCCGCGAGCAGCGAATCGAGCGCGGCGTTGACGCTGTCGGCCGTGGTGTCGGGGGAGTAGCCCACGCGGTTCATCACGCGCACCAGGGGCAGCCGCGCCGCCAGCGCGATGCGGTCGGTGAGGCCGAACTCCAGGGTGAGCGGCGTCACGCGGCGCTCGGCGTGGACGAACACCGTCGCCGGGAGCCCCGCGCCGATCGGCCGGCGGCCGGCGGGAGTGAACTCGTGGTCCCAGGCGCTGACGACCGCGTCGAACGTCACGCGCAGTGTCCCCGCGCGCGGCGTGTCGCTGCGCGGGACGGCCTGGGCGGCGAGGCGGGACGCGCTGACCCCGGGCGGGAGCCCGGGGATCAGCCCGGGGATTACCAGAACGAGAAGGAGGATCGGTCTCATTAGCAGAACGGCACCCGGCGGTTCGCCGAGTGCCGTTCCATTACCCCGCGTTCGGGCAGAGGTCGCGCTCAGTTGATCGGCGGAATCGCCGTCCCGAAGGCGGCGTTGATCGCGACACCGAGCTTGTTGGCGATCAGCTTGTGGGTGGCGGCGCTGGGGTGGACGGCGTCGCATGAGAACGCCGTGCCGAACGGATTCGCCGAGCACGCCTGCCCGATGAGTGGGAAGGGCCGGACGGCCGTCGCGACCGTGCGTAGGGAGTCGAGGGTCGGGTTGGGATCGTAGTAGAGCCAGCCCCGCGCCGTCGCCTGGCTCTGGATGAACGCGTTGTACGCCGTGACCGATGTGACGAGCTTGACGAGCTCCGCCGGCTGTACGGTCTGTATTTCCGTGCAGTCGAGCGTTCTGGGGGCGCCCGCGGCCGCCGCTCCGACGAGCGCTGCGCCGAAGGGGAAGGGAACCAGCACGGAATCACCCCGCGGAGGAGCACAGTTCGCGGTGACCGTCAGCGCGGCCGGCAGCTGGCCAGCCAACTTGGCTCCGAGATACGTGGACCCGCGAGAGAAGAACGGGATGGCTGTCACGTTCGCCACGCCGATGAGCACCACGCCCAGCGGCCCGGCCGTGTCGACCGAATCGAGCAACGCGGCGTACCGGGTCTGGAAGGCCGCGACCGGCGTGACCTTGGTGCTGTCGCCGCCGTTGGTCGAG
>JBGPOM010000188.1:0-4702 GCA_041488075.1 Gemmatimonadota bacterium | reverse complement strand
TCGGTGGAGTGACTTCCACCCGCGTGACGCGCCCGTCAGCCGTGACCCAGAACCGCACCTGATGCGGGCGCCCACGCACCGCGCTGGGCGCGCCTGGGGGCGGAAAGATCGCCCACCGCGGCGTGGCGGGGAGAATGTAACCAGCTTCGCCGCCCGAGCCAGGGCCCGCGTCGCTCCCGGTACCCGGCCCCGTGCCGGTTCCCTGCCCGCCGCCGGATCCCGGACCCTGCCCCGGCCCGCCCGTCGTTCCGGTGCCGCTGCCAACCGCCGCCGCCGCGGGAGGGGGAGGCGCGATTGCCTCGAGCGGCGGGACGTCGAGCTTCACCGGATCGGGGAGCGCGACGGTGGGCACGGTGACGGCCGGCGGCGCGGGCACGTCGAGTGCCTGAGGTGCGGATCCCGCCGGCAGCGTGAACCAGGTGACCACGGGCCGGCCGCCACCGCCCCCGCCGCCGCGCGGACCCGGCCCACCGCCCCCACCCAGCAGGGCCGCGCCCCGCCACAGCACCAAGACCGCGATCGCGACGTGCACCACGAGTGACAGCGCGGCGGCTGGCCCCTGCCGGCGCCGCGGCAGGGGCAGACTATACGCGTTGAACTGGGGGGGATTCTCGGGCACGGCTAATACATACACCGCAAAAACAAGCCCGGCGGCACAGTCATCGCGCCGCCGGGCCTTCGACGTAGCTCGTCGTGCGTGTTACGACCCGCCCTTCGGCACCTCGCGAGGCGTGAACCCGATCACCTGCACGCCGGCACCGCGCGCCACGTCCATCGCGCGCACGATATCGCCGTACTTCCGATTCGGCGCGGCCTTGATGAACAGAAGCTTGGCGGGGCGCTGGTCGTATAGCTCGTGGAACTTCGCGTCCAGCTGCTCGAACGGCAGCGCCTGCGTATTGATGGCGTACGACCCGTCGGCCTTCAGCTCCAACACGATTTGATCGCTGCTCGTCTGCTTCTGCTTCTGCTGTGGTTGCTGCTCCGCGGGGACCTGCACATCGAAGTCCCGCCGCGACAGGGGCAACGTGATCATGAAAATGATGAGCAGCACGAGCAGCACGTCGATCATCGGGGTGACGTTGATGTCGGCGCTGAGGCCGCTTCCCGAACCACCGGACCCCATGGACATGGCTAGTGCTCCGCCGGTTGCGGGGTGCGCTGCTGCTCGGCGATGGCGCCGATGACGCGAACACCCGCCTTGCGGGCGATCTCGATGGCCTCCTGCACCCGCGCGAAGTCGATGTTCTGGTCGGCCTTGAGGAACAGGATCTTGTCCACCGTCCGATTGGCGTAGAGCGCCACGAGCTGGCCCGGCAGGTCCGCGTCGCTGATGAAGCGCGGGCCGGTGTACTTCCCGGTTCTGGGGTCGGTGATGTCGAGGTAGAACTTGCCGTCTTTGTCGATCCCCATCCGGATCTCTCCCTCCTGTTCCTCGCGCGACTCCGGATTCATGGCCCGCGGCACCGTGGCCTGGAAGCCCGCCGTGATCGCGGGCGTCACGATCATGAAGATGATGAGGAGTACCAACATCACGTCGATCATCGGCGTGACGTTGATGTTGGCCGCGACGCTGGCTTCGCCTTTCTTCGCGCTCGACATCGCCATGAGTCAGCCTAGCCTTTGATGGGACCGCTGCTCTGCGACGTCTTCTGCGTCTGGAATTCCTTCGTGAAGATCGAGCGGCCGAACTCGCTGCCGACGCTCTTGATGAGGTAGTCGATCAGCTCCTTCGACACGTACGTCATCTCGACGGTCAGGAAGTCGATCTTGGTGGTGAAGTAGTTGTACAGCCACACCGCCGGGATCGCGACGATCAGGCCGAACGCCGTCGTGATCAGCGCCTCCGCCACGCCGCCGGTGATGGCCTGCAGCGAGCCGCCGCCGCCGCTCGCCGCCATCCCTTGGAACGCCGTCACGATGCCCATCGTCGTTCCGAGCAGGCCGACGAACGGCGCCGTGGCACCGGTCGTCGCGAGGATGCCAAGGCCGCGCTTCAGTTCGGAGGTGATGATGAGCATCTGCCGCTCGACCGCGCGCTCCGCGGAGTTGATGTCGGCCGCGGTGATGGTCGCCCGGTCACGCAGCAGCGGCTTCACCTCGGCGAGGGCCTCGCCGAGCACGCGCGCCACGTGGCTCTTCTTGTTCTTCTCCGCCAGCGCGATGGCGCCGTCGAGCTGCTCTTCCTGCAGGTAGCGGGAGAACTCCGGGGTGAACTTCCGGGTCTCCTGCTGCGACTTGCGCAGGTACATCCACTTGGCAATGGAGACCGCCCACGACCAGGCCGACATGACGAACAAGATGACCACGATCGACTTGGCGAACGGACCCATTGACGCCCATAGATCTGCGTAACTCATCTGGCCTTGACTCCTCTCGTGCGCACGGCGCGTGAAGGGCGAACTACCGTTTGATCTTGAAGTCGATCGGCAGGTTGATCAGCACGCGAACGGCGCGTCCATGCACGCGCGCCGGACGGAACAACGCGCGCAGCACGTAGGTTTTTGCGGACTGGTCGAACCCGGGATTCGGACTCTGAATGATCTTGACCGACGGCGGCTCCGCGCGGCCGCTCGTGTCGATGATGGCCTGCACGAGCACGCGCCCCTGAATCCCCGCCTGCCGCAGCAGGTCGGGATACTGGAGCTGGGGGCCGGACAGGACCTCCGGCCGCTCCTCTACGACCGATTCCATGAACACCTGGTCGGACGACGGCACGATGCCCGTCCCGATGCCGCCCTCCACGCCGGTCCCGGAATAGTCCTTGGGATCGAAGTGCTGCTGCAGATCGATCGGCGGGATGTTCGTCGGGATGTCGGTCGGGGCCACGACCGTCTGGAATCCCTTGAGCTGCGGGATGTCGAGCACCGGCGGCTGCTCCTCCGGCTTCTTTTCTTGCTGGTTCAGGAAAACCATGGTCGTGTCGACCACGACGTCCGTCGCGGCCTGCCCCGCCGTGAGCGTCGCGATGACCGCGAGCACGACGACCACGCTGTGCGCCAACAGAGAGACGAAGCCGAGACCGAACGCCTTCTTCGGGTCGGCCTTCCGTTTGGATTCGATCAGGGTCTCGAACACGCCGGAGCCTCCCTAGCTCGATGGCTATGTTATAGTACGTTTGGCGCCTAACCCGCTAGTGGGACGAAGATTACAAAACGATGACAGCCGTGTGAGGGTCCGCGCCGACCACCCCTCATCGCTCCGCTCCCCTGCCGCCCCGCAACACGAAGTCGATCGCGATTCGCACGCGAACCCGCACCGCCACCCCGGCCACGCGAGCCGGGCGGAACAGCGTCGCGGCCAGGGCCTGCTGCGCCGGCGCTACAAGTCCCGGGTGCGCACTCCCCACGACGACCCACGATCCTGGCTCGATGTGGCCCGTCGTGTCCGCGACCGCCTCGAGCACGACGCGCCCTTGCACTCCCGCCTGCCGCAGCAGCTCCGGATACGCCGGGACGGGTCCCGCCAGCAACACGGGGAGCTGGTCCACGAGCGAGGGATCGAGCGGATACCCGTCCCCGGCCGTTCCCGCGAGGCCCGGGCCCGGGAGGGGACGCACGTCGAAACTCGCCTGCGCCAGGTCGACGTCGACGCCGTCGAAGGTGGGCAGCGCGAGGACTGGGATGGGGAAGCTCCCATCGACCACCTACACGTTGGGCGCGGGCAAGACGGGTCCCGCGACCGGTCGGCTCGGAGGCAGTTCGATGACGATGGGCGTGTGCGGGACACGAGGGTGGGCGTCGACCGTCGCCCACAGGGCGGCGACCACGATGGTGACGTGCACGGTGAGCGAGACGGCGGTACTGGCGGCGCGCATACGCATCCTCCGGGGAAGTTCGTTCCCCGACACGATGCAACGCGCGCGTAATCGGTGCGTGCACTACGGATGACAGTTCGGTGAAGGCCGGGTGAGGTCTAGGCGTCGCCGCGTGGGAAGGAGACGGTAAACGTCGTGCCCCGCCCTGGCCGGCTCTGGACCTCGATGGCGCCGCCGTGCGCCTCAGCGATCCACTTGCCGATGGCGAGGCCAAGGCCGGCGCCGGGGCGCGCGCCGGTGCGGGTGCGGGCCGAGTCGGCGCGCCAGAAGCGGTCGAAGATGTGGGGGAGATCGCCCGGCGCGATGCCGATCCCCGTGTCGGCGACCGTGAGCAGCACCGTGCCGCTGCTCGCGCCCAGCTCGACGGACACGTGGCCACCGCGGGGCGTGTACTTCACCGCGTTCTCGATCAGGTTGAGGATCAGCTGGCGGACGCGGCTGCGATCCACAGCCAGAACGACCGGCTCGGGCGGCGTGCGGATCTCGATGGTGACCCCCGCGTGGTCGGCGAGCAGGTCGCCCGTCTCCCCCGCCTCCGCCACGATCCCCCGCAGATCGACGGGCTCGCGGTGCAGCTCGGCGCGGCCCTCGTCGGCGCGCGCGAGCGTGAGCAGCGAATCGAGCAGCTCGGTCATGCGGTTCACTTCCTGGAGCGTCTCCTCCAGCGCCGCGAGCGTGTCCTGCGGGACGTCCGGGCGGGTGATGGCGCGCTCCACCCCCGCCCGGACCACGGTCAGCGGCGTCTTGAGCTCGTGGCTCGCGTCCGCCGTAAAGCGGCGCAGGGCGGCGAAGCTGCGCTCCAGCCGCGTCATCATCTGGTTCAGGGTTTCGGCCAGCCGCCCCAACTCGTCCTTCACCATTGGCACCGCGAGCCGCCGGTGGAGG
>JBGPOM010000187.1:0-4716 GCA_041488075.1 Gemmatimonadota bacterium | reverse complement strand
GCCTCGCGGAGGAAGGTCGAGCCCGGATCGACACGGTGCTCGGGGGCATCGAGCATGGCGCCGGCACCGGCATCATCGTGGACTACGGAGCCCTCGAGACTCCACGGGTCGCACTGGCCTTCACTCCGTTCGGCATCTCTGTCGTCGATGCGGATCGAACCATTTACACGCAGATTCCGATCCGCGCCCAGTTCCCCGACGGCTCCGAGGTCGCGCAAACGGAGCCGCTGCCCCTCCTCCACGACAGGAAGCGCAAGCTGATCCGGTTTCGGTTGCCCAGGGCGCTCTCTCCCCAGGAAGTGGCGAGCGCGGCTGGCGGCGTCGCGCCGACCGGGCTAGAGGCCCGCGAACTGAGGCTGGCATTGCCGGGGGTTGTGCTGCATGCCGTCCGCGCGACGATCCAATGGGAAGGCAGGGATCTGCACATTGTCCTCAGGGCTCCCCAGCGGTAGACCGCCGCTATCGACGCCCCACGCCCCGGGGGGGGGGATGCTCCTCCCCGGGGCGTCGTGCGTTCCTGTGGCAGGTCCTGCCTACCGGCCCGGCAACGGCACATCCGAGTTGAAGATGTCCGCCGTCATGAGCCACGAGCCGTCGGCCTGGCGGCGGCGCACCGCGAGGTACTTGCCGTGGTCTTCCCACGCCGGTGTCTTGCCCGCCGCCGCGATGGTCATCGTGTAGCTGCCGCGCTCGTAGGCGACGTCGCCGCGCCCATCGATCTCGGTCGCCGTGAGACTGAATGCCGACAGCGGCGGGAACGCCTTGAACCACTCGCGGATCGCGGCGCGGCCCTCCACCGCCGGCTGGTTGGGCGCCATGAAGACGGCGTTCTCGGCGTATTGAGCGGCATTCGCCGAGTCGCGGCGCGCCAGCGCATTCTCGGCGAAGCTGGTCACCGCGGCGCGGATGGCGGCGATGTCGGCCTCAGACAGCTTGGCCGGCACCGGCTGGCAGGCGAGGACGGCGCAACTGACAGCGGTAAGCAGGAACGTCGGGCGCATCGCGGTCTCCTGAGAAGGGTATGCTCAACCTGCTGTGAATCATTGGGTTGGCGCGTGGTATTGCTCAAACGCGGTACACAAGTGAATGCTGTGCCGCGCTCGCTCGGTTCGAGGGAGGTGTGACCGTGCACACGATCCACTGCCACTTCTGCGGCGGAGTCATCCGCGATCGGGCGACGATCCAATATCGGCCGCCTCGCGCCAGCGCCCAGTTCGCGCTGCCCCAGCCCGGCCCCTGCACCTGCACTCCGCCGATCGTGTACGAAGACTCGCCCCTGGACGACCCGCCGGCGGACGACCCCGAGCAAACCAACTAGGGCTCGAGACCCCGCCACACTACCGCCCGGATCGTCCGCGACCGCTCCTCCGCGAACCGCTGCGCCGCCTTGAGCCCCGCCTCGTATTCCTCCTGCCACTCGTCCGGCATGTGGGCCCGGAAGTACGCCGCCGTCATGAGGTCGCCGCGGGGGCCGCTGGCCGCCGCCCCACGCCCGAACCCCACCTCCACCACGTCGCCGAGAAACAGCGTCGAACTCCCCGTGTCCATGACGTTCGCCACGCGGCACTCGAAATGGGCGTAACAATCGTCCAGGACCGGCGCGCCCAGCACGCCGCGGCGGTGCGGTACGTCGGCCAGCTTGTCGCGATCGCGGCCGCTCACGAAGCCGAGCTGATGGATCAGGTCGAATTGCTCGGTGTGGAGCAGGTGGAGCACGAAGCGGCCGGAGTCGAAGATCAGGTCGTGGCTGAAGTTGAACTTGTGCACGTACACCGAGAGCCGCGGCGCCGTGGGCACGATCGAGGCCCGGATCGCCGCATCCGAGATCATGCCGTTTTCCTTGCCGTCCCGCTCCGACGTGATGGCCACGACGGGCGAGGTGAGGCTGCGGAGCAGCTGGTAGGTCTGGTCGGGCGTTAGCATACATTAAAGATACATGACGGCCACTGCTTCGCTGCCAGAACGCTTCCGCGCGCACGTGGCGCGCGCGCGCCTGTTCCGCACGCCCGGCGCCGCCGTCGTCGCCGTCTCGGGCGGCGCCGACTCGATCGCGCTGTTGGACCTGCTCCACGCCATCGCCCCGGAGCTCGGCTTAACGCTCGTCGTGGCGCATGCGGACCACGGAATCCAGGCGGATAGTCGGTTAGTCGGTTCGGTGGTTAGGGATCTCGCGGCGAAATACGGACTCCCGTTCGAGCTAGGTGAATTGCAGCTTGGGGCGGATGCGACCGAGACGGCCGCGCGGCGCGCGCGCTACGCGTGGCTGCGCGCGGTGCAGCAACGCGTGGGCGCCGCCTATCTCGTGACGGCGCATCACCAGGACGATCAAATCGAAACGGTCGTGCTGCGCGCACTGCGCGGCAGCGCGCCGGCGGGACTCGCCGGAATCGCCCGCCGCGGGCGTGACGGACTGGTGCGCCCGTTGCTCCCGTTCACGCACCGCGAGCTCGCGACGCACGCCGCGGCGCGCGGGCTCGCCGCGCATGACGATCCCGCGAACGCCGATCCGCGCCACCTGCGCTCGTGGGTGCGGACCACCCTACTCCCACTCCTGACCGAGCGCCTCGGCGCACGCGTGAGCGGCGACCTGCGCCGCCTCGGTCGTTACGCCGCCCGAGATCGGCGCGCTTGGGACCGTGCGCTGGAACTCGTTCCGGAGCTTGAGCTTCAGGTCTCGTCAACGGGTTTTGCCGTTGCCCACGGCGCGCTCCGCGACTATGATGACGCATTGGCCATCGCGCTGCTGCGCGCAGCGGCGCGGCGGGCCGGAGGGGGAGGGGGAGGGGAAGGGGGGGCGAGACTCGTGCTCGGGCCCGCGCGGGCGCGCCGGCTGCTCACGCTGTCGCGGCGGCCCTCCGGCCGCCGGCTCTCGCTGGGCGGTGGGTGGTGGGCGGAGGTGGCGTTCGACCGGCTCCGCGTCGCACGCGGCGCGGCGGGCGCGGCGGGCGCGGCGGGCGCCGTCGAGCGAGTCGTGCCGGCGGGGGAGCGAGGGAGCGCGGTGTTCGGCGCGTTCCGGATCGACTGGACCCCCGCTGCGGCGCCTGCCCGCCTCGAGCGCGCCGGCTGGACGACGTGGGTGGACGGGCGGTGGGAGCTGCGGGCTCCGGCCAGGGGCGACGCGTTGGTGCCGCTCGGGGGTGTGGGGCACCGGCCGCTGCGGCGGCTGCTGATGGAAGCGCGTGTGCCGCGCAGCGAGCGGGCTCGCTATCCCGTCGTCGCCCGCGGCGAGACCATTCTATGGGTGCCGGGCATCTGTCGCAGTGCGGACGGCCTCCCGGCGCCCGGAACCGAGGCGGTGCGGCTCGATGTTACCCAGCACGGCGCAGCTGCGGCAGACCGGCGGGCGTGAGCTCGCGCGCATCGTCTTCGACGAGGAGACGATCGCCGCCCGGGTGCGCGAGCTGGGCCGCGACATCACCGCGGCATATCCCACGGGCGATCTCCTGGTGCTGGGACTCTTGAAGGGGAGCTTCATCTTCCTGAGCGATCTGGTGCGGCGCATCGAGCGGCCGCTGCAGGTGGATTTCCTGGTGGCGACGAGCTACGGCGACGGCACGGTGTCGAGCGGCCACGTGCGGCTGCTGTACGATCCGGAGACCGAGCTGGCGGGCAAGCACATCCTGTTGGTCGAGGACATCATCGACACCGGCAAGACGCTGAACCGACTGGTCGCGCTGCTGCGCCAGCGCGGAGCCCAGAGCCTCAACATCTGCGCCCTGTTGCACAAGCACATTGCGGAGCACCTGGAGCTGGACGCGGCGTTCCTCGGGTTCGACGCTCCCCGCGCGTTCCTGGTCGGATACGGCCTCGATCACGCGGAGAACTTCCGGCACCTTCCTTATATCGCGAGTCTGACGTAGATGGCCGATCGGATCCCCCCGCCACCGCGGGAGTTCAACTGGGGCCGGATGCTGCGGACGCTCTCGTTCTGGGCGCTGCTCATCGTCGGCACCATCGCGCTCGTGCAGATCGCCTCCAAGGGGCGCCGCGAGGAGGCGGAGATCAGCTTCTCGCAGTTCGAGGAGGAGCTCGCGGCCGGGAACATCCAGACCGTCGAGATCGCCGAGCGCCAGAAGGTCAAGGGGACGTTCAAACGGGCGGTCACCGTCAAACGGCAGACGGTCGAGCGCTTCAACGTCCTGCTCCCGTTCGAGGCCGACAACACCTGGGTCGCGTCGCTCGGCGCCAAGGGCGTCGAGGTGCGGGCGCGTGAATCGGGACAGTCCTTCGGGGCCGTCCTGGTCCTGTTCCTGCCGTACCTGCTGATCTTCGGTCTCGTGATCTTCATGCTGCGCCAGATGCAGCAGGGCGGGAACCGCGCCTTCGCCTTCGGCAAGTCCAAGGCGAAGCTGCTCGCGGGCGATACGCCGAAGATCACCTTCGCCGACGTGGCGGGCTGCGATGAGGCCAAGCAGGAGCTCGAGGAGATCATCGATTTCCTGAAGGACCCGCAGAAGTTCCAGCGGCTCGGCGGCCGCCTGCCCAAGGGTGCGCTGCTCGTCGGCCCGCCGGGCACGGGCAAGACGCTCCTCGCCAAGGCCATCGCGGGCGAAGCGGGCCGGCCGTTCTTCTCCATGTCGGGGTCGGACTTCGTCGAGATGTTCGTCGGCGTCGGCGCGTCCCGCGTGCGAGACCTCTTCGAGCAGGGCAAGAAGAACGCGCCCTGCATAATATTCATCGACGAGCTTGACGCCGTCGGCCGCCACAGGGGAGCCG
>JBGPOM010000186.1:0-4736 GCA_041488075.1 Gemmatimonadota bacterium | reverse complement strand
GTCCACACTCGCCTCGGTCTGGCCGACGCGTTGCAGCACGCCGCCCGGCCGGGCCCGCAGCGGGAAGACGTGCCCGGGCCGGCGCAGGTCCCCCGGCACCGTCGCCGGATCGAGGGCGACGCGGATCGTGGCCGCCCGATCGGCCGCCGAGATGCCCGTCGTCACGCCGAACCGCGCGGCGGCGTCGATGCTGATGGTGAACGCCGTTTCGTGCGACTCGGAGTTGTGCTCCGTCATTTGCGGGAGGCCGAGGGCCTGGCAGCGCTCCAGCATCAGCGGCAGGCAGATCAGCCCGCGCCCGTGCGTCGCCATGAAGTTCACCATCTCGGCGGTGACCTTGTCGGCCGCGCCGACCAGGTCTCCCTCGTTCTCGCGCCGCTCGTCATCGGCCACGATGACGAGCTTCCCGGCGCGAACGTCCGCGATCGCCTGCTCTACGTGTCCGAACGGCATAGTCGCCTCACGTACTTGCCCAATACGTCGCCTTCGACATGGACCCGGTCGCCCGGCCGGAGCGCGCCCAGCGTCGTGTGCGCGCGTGTGAACGGGACGAGCGATACCTGCACCCCGCCCCCCTCCAGCAGGGCATTCACCGTCAGGCTCACCCCGTCCACGGTCAGCGACCCGTGCGGGATCGACACTTCGAGCACGTCGGCCGGCACTTGCAGGTCCACCAGCACCGCTTCGCCCTGGGTCACCCGCGCCACCATCGCCACGCCGTCGACGTGCCCCTGCACCAGGTGTCCACCCAGCCGGTCGATGGCCCGGACGGCCCGCTCGAGGTTCACGCGGTGGCCGGCGGTCCACTCCGCCACCAGGGTCCGGCCCAGCGTCGTGTCGACCGCATTTGCCGTGAAGCCGCCACGCACCACGCGCTCGACGGTGAGACAGGCGCCATTGACCGCGATGCTCTCACCGCGCCGCAACCCTTTGTAGGGAGCGCGGATCGAGAGCTGGATGCCGCCGCCGCTACGGGTCGCTTTGGCGACCCGCCCCACGGCGCTCACGATGCCGGTAAACATAGCCGCCGATCTAATACCAATAATGTATCAGGGCCCAACGTGCGGCGCTCCACGGGGATCCAGCGCGGCGCCTCGGCGAGTGGATAGTCGGGCACGCCCGGAAATGCCGGGACGGCGCCCTCGCCGAGCCACACGGGGCTCTGCACCCAGTAGAGCCGGTCCACCAGGCCCTCGGCGAGGAGCTTCGCGCCGAGCGCCCCGCCTCCTTCACACAACAACGATTGGATCCCGGCGAGCCGCAGCTGGGCGAGGCCCTGGCGGAGGGTCTCGGGCCGGAACACGCGCACGCCGTTTCCCTCGAGCACCGACACGTTGGCGGCGGGCGCTTCGGGCGACGCGACCACCCAGGTGGGCACCTCGCGCGCCGTCTGCACGAGGGTCACGCCGGCGTTCAGCATCGCGCGGCGGTCGAAGATGATGCGGACCGGCGGTTGGCGGGGCGTGATGGCGCCGCGGACGGTGAGCAGCGGGTTGTCGGTGAGGGCCGTCGTGCCGCCCACGCCGATGGCGTGGAATCCGGCCCGCAGCCAGTGCACGTAGTCTCGCGCCTCCGGACCCGACAGCCACTGCGAGCCGCCGCGGGCGTCGGCGATGCGTCCGTCGATCGAGGTCGCGAGCTTCAGGGCGACGAAGGGGCGTTCGGTCTGCAGCCGCGTCACGAGGAACGCCGCGTTCTGGGCGGCGGCCTCTTCGGCGAGCAGCCCCACCGTCGTCTCGATGCCTGCCGCCCGGAGCACCTCGACGCCGCCGTACGCGTCGGGATCGGGGTCGCGCACGGCGGCGACCACGCGACGAATCCCCGCGGCGCGGATGGCGTCGGTGCACGGCGGCGTCTTCCCCTGGTGCGCGCAGGGCTCCAGCGTCACGACCAGCGTAGCGCCCCGGGCCCGCTCGCCGGCGGCGCGGAGGGCGTGGACCTCGGCGTGGGGCCCGCCGAATTCGCCGTGGAATCCCTCGGCGACGACGTCGTCGCCCTGGAGGACGACGGCCCCGACCAGGGGATTCGGCGCCACGCGCCCCCAGCCCCGCCAGGCGAGGCGCAGAGCGCGTCGCATCGCTCCTTCCTCCATGGCTATCGCTCGTCGAAGCGCACGCCGGTCTTCCCCGCGTGCACCTCCCCAATCACCCACGCGGGTATCTTGGCGCGCTCGGCGGCCTGGACGACTGCGGCGACGTCGTCGCGCGCCGCGACGGCGATCATCCCGATGCCGAGGTTGAACACCCGCCGCATCTCGTCGATCGAGACCTTCCCCGCGCGCGTCAGGACCCGGAAGACCGGCGCCCAGGGCCAGCTGCCCGCGTCGACGACCGCCTCGCATCCCTCGGGCAGCACCCGCGCGAGATTGCCGGCGATGCCGCCCCCGGTGATGTGCGCGAGGGCGTGCAGGCGCCGCAGAACGGGCGTCACGACCGCGGCGTAGCTGCGATGCACGGCGAGCAGCACCTCCGCCACGGAGCGGTCCGTCTCGGGGAACGGATCGTGCACGCCGAGCTTCAGGCGCTCGAACACGATCTGCCGCGCCAGCGCGTACCCGTTGGTGTGGAGTCCATTCGACGCGTAGCCGATCAGGACGTCGCCGTCGCGCACGCGGTCGCCGTGCAGCGCCTCGTCCTCCTCCACGATTCCGACGATCGTGCCGGCGAGGTCGTAGTGCCCCGGCGCGTACAGATCGGGCAGCTGGGCGGTTTCCCCGCCCGCGAGGGTCATGTCGTGGGCACGGCAGCCGCGTGCGATCCCGGTGACGAGCGCCGCCGCGACCTCGGGCACGAGGCTCCCGGTCGCGATGTAGTCGAGGAAGGCGAGCGGCTTCGCGCCGTGCACGAGGATGTCGTTGACCGAGTGGTTGACGAGGTCCTCCCCCACAGTGTCGTGGACTCCCGCCGCGGCGGCGACGAGCACCTTGCTGCCGACCCCGTCGGTGGACATGACCAGCACGGGCTTCCGGTACCCGTCGGGCACGCGGACCATGCCGCCGAAGGCGCCGATGCGGCCGAGCGCGAGCGGTGTGCGCGTCGCGCGCGCCAACTCGCCGATGCGCCGCTTCGCTTCCTCAGCGGCATCGAGCCGGACACCGGCGGCGGCGTAGCGGTCCGTCACGCCTCCTCCCCGTCCAGATCGAAGTGCACGAGGTCGCGGAACGCGCGCACGCGGGCGTGCACCTCGTCGAGCGTGACGTTCTCGAAGCGCTGCACCCCGAACGCCTCGACCGCGAACGAGCCCATCGCCGAGCCATACACCATGGCGCGGCGCAGGTTGTCGAACGAGAGGTCGCCGGTGGAGGCCACGTGCGCCATGAAACCGCCCGCGAACGCGTCCCCGGCCCCTGTGGGATCGAAGACTTCCTGGAGCGGGTAGGCCGGCGCCTTGAACGTCGTGTCGCTGTCGACGAGGAGCGCGCCGTGCTCGCCCTGCTTGATCACCACCATCTTGGGCCCGCGACCCAGGATCCAATGGGCCGCCCGGTAGACGTTCCAGTCGCCCGACAGCTCGCGCGCCTCGGAGTCGTTCACCATCAGGATGTCGATGTGGCGCAGCAGCTCGAGCAGCACGTCGCGCTTCGAGTGGATCCAATAGTTCATCGTGTCGCAAGCGACGAGCGTAGGCTTCCTGACCTGGTCCAGGACGCTGAGCTGCAGCTCCGGGTCGATGTTCCCGAGGAACACGAAGCGCGCGTCGCGGAACTTGTCGGGGATGCGAGGACGGAAGTCGGCGAACACGCCGAGCCGGGTCTCGAGCGTCTCGCGGCTCGCCAGGTCGTAGGAATAGCGCGCCCGCCAGCGGAACGACTCGCCCTGCTGGCGCTCGACACCGGCGAGGTCCACGCCGCGCGCGGCGAGCGCGGTGAGGTGCGCCTCGGGGAAGTCGCTGCCGACGACGCCGACGACCTGCACCGGGTGCAGGACGGCGCCCGCCATCGAGAAGAACACCGCGGCGCCGCCGAGGGCGTCGGCGGTCTCCCCGAAGGGCGTGATGACCGAGTCCAGCGCGATCGAACCGACGACGAGCAGGCTCACACTCACATCCGTTCCGGGGCGTTGATCCCCAACAGGGTGAGGCCATTCGCCAGCACCTGGCGCACCGCGCGCGCCAGCACGAGGCGCGCCGCTTCCTCCGGCTCCCCCAACACCCGGTACTTGTGATACCACGCGTGCGCGATCCGGGCCAGACCATCGAGGTAGCCCGTCACCCGGTGCGGTTCGCATGCGTGGGCGGCCCGGCGCACCGTGTCGGGGAAGTCGGCGAGCTCCTGGATCAGCTCGCCCTCCTCGGGCTGCGTCAGCACCTCGAGGTTGACGCCCTCCGCCCGCACGCCGTCCGGCTCACGCGCCGCCACGCGGAAGATCCCGCACATCCGCGCGTGCGCCATCTGGACGTAGAAGACCGGGTTCTCGTCGGTCTGACTCTTCGCCAGGTCCACGTCGAACACGAACTGCGAGTCCCCGCGCCGCATCAGGAAAAAGTAGCGGGCCGCATCCACCCCCGTCTCCTCGAACAGATCCCGCAGCGACACGAAGTCACCGGTGCGCTTGGAGAAGCGCACCTCCTCGCCGCCCCGCATTACCCGGACGAGCTGCACGATCTCGACGTGCAGGAAATCGGCCGGGTACCCGAGGGCCAGGAGCGCGGCCCGCATCCGCGGCACGTAGCCGTGGTGGTCCGCACCCCAGACGTCGATCGCCCTCACAAATCCGCGTTCGTGCTTGTGGCGGTGG
>JBGPOM010000185.1:0-4741 GCA_041488075.1 Gemmatimonadota bacterium | reverse complement strand
TCACGGTCATGGTGCGGCAGGGACAGGTCGTTCCCAACAACACCCACTTCGACACGACGCGGGCGAACGTCGAGCACACCGGGGCCGAAGCGCGCGATCTGCTCATCCCGGAGGGGCGCGTGCCGGCGTTGCGCCACCCGTTCAAGGGGAACATGGACGTCGCCGCGCTCGAGGCGACGATCCAAGAGGTGGGCCGCGAGCGCGTCCCGCTCGTGATGGTGACCATCACGAACAACTCGGGGGGCGGGCAGCCGGTGTCGCTCGAGAACCTCAGGGCCGTCCGGGCGGTGTGCGATCGCCACGCCATTCCGCTCTACCTGGACGCCTGCCGCTTCGCGGAGAACTCCTATTTCATCAAGCTGCGCGAGGCAGGCTACGGCGCGAAGACGCCGAAGCAGATCGCGCAGGAGCTGTTCGCGCTGGCCGACGGTTGCACCATGTCGGCCAAGAAGGACGGGCTGGCGAACATCGGCGGCTTTTTGGCGATGAACGACCCGAAGATCGCCGACGAGTGCCGGAACCTCTTGATTCTGACCGAAGGCTTCCCGACCTACGGCGGGATGGCGGGCTACGATCTCGAGGCGGTGGCGACGGGTCTCGAGGAAGTGCTGGACGAAGACTACCTCAAGTATCGGCTACGCTCGACGGCCTACCTCGCCGAGAAGGCCGATCAGGCCGGCGTGCCGGTCGTACAGCCGCCCGGCGGCCACGCGGTGTACCTCGATGCCAAGGCGCTGCTGCCGCACATCCCGCCCGCGCAGTATCCGGCGCAGTCCCTGGCGATCGAGCTCTACCGCGTCGGCGGGGTGCGGGGCGTCGAGATCGGGTCGGTGATGTTCGGCAAGCGGCAGGCCGACGGGACCGAGACACCGGCGCCGATGGAGCTGGTGCGGCTGGCGGTCCCGCGGCGCACCTACACGCAAAGCCACATCGACTATGTTGGCGAGGTGGTCGCGGAGGTGGCCAAGCGGCGCGAGGGGCTGCGCGGCTACCGCATGGTCGAGCAGGCGCCCTGGCTGCGGCACTTCACCGCCCGTTTTGAGCCGATTACCTTGTAGTCCCTGGCGCTTCGTGAGCGTCAGCGCTCGTTGGACGGGTGGCCGAGTGGCTGAAGGCGCACGCTTGGAAAGCGTGTAAACGGGCAACCGTTTCGTGGGTTCGAATCCCACCCTGTCCGTCTGTTCACTGTTCGCCGCCGTGCGTCTGTTGCCGTAGCCAGTTCGCTGTTGTCTAGATCTATTGGACAGGTGGCCGAGTGGTTGAAGGCGCCGGTCTCGAAAACCGGTATGCCCGTAAGGGTATCGAGGGTTCGAATCCCTCCCTGTCCGTTTCCCTGTGAACATCTGGAGGCGTCGGTGCGGTCGTGACGCGGACCGCTTCGAGCATCTGTGCGCCGTGCGTTACCGTCCGTAGGTCACCGGCGCATCGCGCTGCTCGACGGCGCGACGATGGCAAACGCGCCGCTCGCGGTCTGTGTCGCGCCTACGGCGCTCGCCACGAGCGTGTAGCCACTCCCGAGTTTGTCGACGCTCAGGTCGCCGAAGCTGGCGACTCCAAAGACAGCGGCCACGGTCTTCGTCCCGGTCAGAAACGCGCCAGTCGGGTTCGCCAGCAGCCTGATAGTCACGTTGCCCGTGAACGTCTGGTCGGTGTTACCGAGCGTGTCCCGCGCCGTAACCTGGATCGGTGGGGTGATGATCTCCCCGGCGCCCGCACCGGCCGGTTGGACCGTGAACGCGAGCGCGTCCTGTGCCGTGCCTCCCCCGTCCTGCGAGATGCCGGTCACCACGTGCACCGTGTCGTCGCACGCGGCCACCGTGAGCGCCACCAGGAGTGTCGCCAAACGCCTCGGATGCATGGGAGCCTCCTTCCTCATTACCTTTGGTCGCCGTGAGCCATCCTGTCCTCATCGCCGCGGAGCTCAAGGGCCTTCTCGAACCTGACCAGCTCGAGGGGCTCGACGTCACGTGGCTCCCAGCCGACGGAGCGGTTCCCACAGGCCACTGGGTCGCCATCGTGCCGCTCTTGTCGCGCTGGGTGGGCGGCACCGAGCTCAAGGTCCTCCCCAAACTCCGCATCATCGCCAATTGCGCCGTCGGCTACAACAACGTGGACGTCGTCGCGGCCGAAATGCGCAAGGTGATCGTCACCAACACCCCCGACGTCCTCACCGACGCCACGGCCGACCTCACCTGGACACTGATCCTCGCCTGCGCTCGGCGCCTCGTCGAAGCCATAGATGTGGTTCGCAGCGGGCGGTGGCAAGGGTGGCATCCCGAGCTGCTGCTGGGGCTCGAGCTGCGCGGCCGTACCCTCGGACTGTTCGGGGCGGGGCGCATCGGCCAGGCGGTCGGTCGCCGCGCTGTTCCCTTCGGACTCCGCATTCTCTACGCGGCGCGCTCGGCGAAGCCCGATTTCGAGCGCGACACGGGCGCCGTCCGTGTCGAGTGGACCCGCCTCCTCGCCGAGAGCGACATCCTGAGCCTGCACGCCCCGTCCACGCCGGAGACGAAGGGCATCGTGAACAGCGACGCCCTGCGCCGGCTGAAGCCGGGCGCGATCGTCGTGAACACGGCGCGCGGGGACTTGGTCCGGGAGGAAGCCCTGGCGATCGCCCTGGAGGAGGGGCGGCTGGGCGCGGCGGGGCTCGATGTGTACACCGATGAGCCGGCAATCCACCCCCGCTTGCTCGCCGCCCCGCGCGCCGTGCTCCTGCCCCACATCGGCAGCGCCACGCACGACACCCGGCGCAAGATGGCGGCGATCGCCCTGGCCAACGTGCAGGCGGTGGTCCGGGGCGAGGCCCCTTTGACCCCGGTGTATCGGTAGGTACCTTTCAGCCTCGAGATGCCCCCCAACAAGTCCGACCGCACGATCCTCCTCGACGCCCGCGCCATGTCGCGGGCGTTGCAGCGTATGGCCGTCGAAGTCACCGAGCTGGCCCACGGCACCGCGGACCTGGTGATCATCGGGATCCAGCGGCGCGGGGTCGAGCTGGCCGAGCGGATCGCGAAGCTGATCGAGAAGGACGAGGGCGTGGCCGTGCCGCGCGGCGCCCTCGACATCACGCTGTATCGCGACGATCTCGAAACGGTGGGGCCGAAACCCGTGATCGGGGAAACCCGGTTGCCGGTCGACTTGACGGGCAAGCACGCCGTCATCGTGGACGATGTGCTCTACACCGGCCGCACCGTGCGGGCGGCGCTCGACGAGCTGGCCGACTTCGGCCGTCCCAAGCGCATCTCGCTGTGCGTGCTCGTGGACCGCGGTGGGCGTGAGCTGCCGATCCAGGCCGACGTGGTCGGCCAGGCGGTCAAGACGGGGCCGGGCGACCGGGTGGATGTCCAGGTCGAGGAGCTCGACGGCCGCGACCAGGTGGACCTGGTCCGATGACGACGAGTCTCGGGAAGGATCTCACGGGGCTCGAGCATCTGACGCCCGATGAGATCCGGCTGATCCTCGACACCGCCGAGCCCTTCAAAGAGGTCTCGGAGCGGCCCATCAAGAAAGTGCCCGCGCTGCGCGGCAAGACGATCGTCAACCTCTTCTTCGAAGCCTCCACCCGCACCCGTATCTCCTTCGAGTTCGCTGAAAAGCGGCTCTCGGCGGACACCGTCAATGTGGCCGCCACCGGCTCGTCGGTCTCGAAGGGCGAGACCCTGGTGGATACGGCCAAAAACCTCGAGGCGATGCGGATCGACATGGTCGTGATCCGGCACCCCTCTTCGGGCGCGGCGGATTTTCTGGGACAGCGCATTCGCTCCAACGTGATCAATGCCGGCGACGGGAAACACGAGCATCCCACCCAGGCCCTCCTCGACCTGCTGACGATCCGCGACAAGCACGGCAAGATCGAAGGCCTCAAGGTGTGTCTCGTGGGCGACATCCTGCACTCCCGCGTGGCCCGTTCGAACATCTGGGGCCTCACGAAGCTCGGCGCCCAGGTCGGCGTATGCGGTCCCCACACCCTCATGCCGCGGGGCATCGAGGAGCTGGGCGTCACCATGTTCTCCCGCATCGAAGCCGCCATCGAGTGGGCGGACGTGCTGAACGTGCTGCGCCTCCAGCTCGAGCGCATGGAGATGGGCTTCATTCCGAGCCTGCGCGAGTATTACCGTGTCTGGGGCGTGACGCCGGAGCGTCTCGATCGCTCGCCGCGCCCGATCACCATCATGCATCCGGGGCCGATGAACCGCGGCGTGGAGATCGACTCGCGCGTGGCCGACGGGCCTCACAGCGTGATCCTCGACCAGGTGACGAATGGCGTGGCGGTGCGCATGGCGGTGCTCTATCTGCTGGCGGGCGGCCGGCCCGAGCTGGCCGACGCAGCGAAGCGGGGGGGGGGGCCCGAATGACGCGGCCTCTGCTGCTCCGCGGTGGATGGCTGATCGACCCGAGTCGCGGACTCGATCAGCCGGGCGACGTGCTCGTGCAGGACGGCAAGATCGCCGCCGTCGGCACCGCGCTCGCGGCGCCCGACGGCGCGGAGGTGCGGGACGTGGCGGGCAAGGTCGTCGCGCCCGGGCTCGTGGACGTGCACGTGCACCTGCGCGAGCCGGGGAACGAAGACGAGGAGACGGTGGCCAGCGGCGCGCGCGCCGCGGTGGCTGGCGGATTCACGGCGGTGTGCGCGATGCCCAACACCGATCCCGTGACTGACAACCAGGCCGCCGTGGGCTTCATCGTGCGCCAGTCGGTCCGGGCCGGGCTCGCGCGCGTGTATCCGATCGGCGCGGTATCG
>JBGPOM010000184.1:0-4754 GCA_041488075.1 Gemmatimonadota bacterium | reverse complement strand
GTGGGCCCGACCGGGCGCGCCATCTGCGGCCTCTCGGGCGGGGTGGACTCGGCGGTGGCGGCAGCGCTGGTGCACCGCGCCGTCGGCAACCGGCTGACCTGCATTTTCGTCGATCACGGCCTGCTGCGCCTCAACGAGCGCGAGCAGGTGGAGCGGACATTCCGGGCCCATCTCGGGATCGATCTGCGGGTGGTGGACGCCGCGGCGCGGTTCCTCAAGGATCTCGCCGGAATCGAGGATCCCGAGGAGAAACGGCGGCGCATCGGGCACGCCTTCATCGACGTCTTCGCCGACGCCGCCCGCCACGTGGAGGGGGACGTCGGGTTCCTGGTGCAGGGCACGCTGTACCCCGACGTGATCGAGTCCAGCTCGGCGAAGGGCGGGCCTTCGGTCACCATCAAGACCCATCACAACGTCGGCGGCCTGCCGGCGAACCTCCCGTGGAAGCTCATCGAGCCGCTGCGCGAGCTGTTCAAGGACGAAGTGCGGCAGGTCGGCCGGGAGCTCGGGCTGCCGGAGGAAATCGTGGGGCGCCATCCGTTCCCGGGCCCCGGGCTCGCGATTCGCGTGCTCGGCCCCGTGACCGAGGCGCGCCTCGATCTGCTCCGCAAGGTGGACGCGGTCTACGTCGAGGAGATCCGTGAGGCGGGGCTGTACGACCAGATCTGGCAAGCGTTCGCCGTCCTGCTTCCCATCAAGTCGGTGGGCGTGATGGGGGATGGGCGCACCTACGATCACGTCGTGGCGCTGCGGGCGGTCACGAGCCGTGACGGTATGACGGCCGACTGGTACCCCTTCCCCTACGACGTGCTCGGGAGGATCAGCAACCGCATCATCAACGAGGTGCGGGGCGTGAACCGCGTGGCCTACGACGTAAGCTCGAAGCCGCCTGCGACGATCGAGTGGGAATAACCGCGCGGCAGGCGGCGCTCGCGGCGGGCCTCCTGGCGGCCGCCGTCGCCCTCCCCTCCATCCGGAATGGTTTCGTCGCCGACGATCGTTGGATCATCGCCGAGCGGCCCCTGCTGCAGCGGCCTGCTTCGCTGGCCGCGGTGCTGCGCGAGCCCTATTGGCCCGTCGGGTTCGGCGGCGCGCTGTGGCGGCCGGCGGTGCTGGCCTCGTACGCCCTCGACTATCGGCTCGGCGGGAGCCCCCATTGGTTCCACGCGGTGAACGTGCTCTGGGCCGGTCTCGCCGCCGCCCTGCTCACGCTGCTCGCCTGCCGGATCGCTGATCCGGTGACCGGGCTCGTCGGGGGGCTCCTGTTCGCGGTCCATCCCGTGCACGTGGAGGCCGTGGCGAACGTGGTGGGGCGCGCCGAGTTGATGGCGGCGGCCGGTTACGCCGCGGCGCTGCTGTGCGCCCTCAGCGCCGAGCGGCGGCCGCAGTACCTGATCGGCGTCGCGCTGGCGGCCGGATTCGCCATCGCGTCGAAGGAGCTCGCGGCGACCCTTCCCGCGGCGGTCGTCCTCGTCTACCTCGCGCGCCGGTCCCCCCCCCCGTCCCCCCCCCCCTCCGCGCGGCGCTCTTGCCGGCGGCGGTCGCCGCCCTCCCGATCGCGGCGTATTACGTGATCCACGAATGGATCGGCGCGGGAATCCTGTCGGCCGGCGGGACGGCCTCGGGGCTCGAGCGGCTCGGCGTGGCGCAGCGCGCGTGGGCGATGCTGCCGATCTCGCTCGAGTGGTGGCGCCTGCTGCTGTTCCCGGCGCACCTCTCGGCCGACTACTCGCCCGGCGACCTGGTGGTGTCCACCGGCCTCACGCCGGCACACCTCCTGGGCGCGCTCGTGTGGGGGGCGGCCGGTTGGGCGGCGTGGCACTGGCGCAGGACCGTCCCGGGGATCGCGATCGGCCTCATCTGGATGATCGTGACGGTGTCGCCCGTGGCGAACATCGTCGTGCCGACCGAGCTGCTCGTCGCCGAGCGGACGCTGTACCTGCCGTCGTTCGGCATCGTGTTCGCGCTGGCGTCGGCGGGGATGGCGCTGTCCCTGTCGTGGCCGGCGCGCCGTGGTATCGCGCTGTTGGCCGTCGTGCTCGCACTGGGCGCGGCACGCAGCATTGTCCGGGAGTCGGTCTGGCACGACGACGAAGCCCACTTCCGCGCGCTCAAGCGGGACGCGCCCAGGTCGTACCGGACACTGTGGATGGCGGGCAAGGACGAGTTCCAGGCGGGTCATTGGGGGAGCGGGGAGCGGCTGCTGCAGGACGCGATTGCCTTCGCCCCTCAAGTCGCCGGCCCGCGCCTCGATCTCGCGCGGTTCTACTGGGATGCCGGGTTGTGGCATCCGGCCGCGGAGCAGCTCCGCGCGGCCACGGCGGTCGACAGCGGACTCGTGCCCGCCTGGACGCTGCTGCCCCGGGCGCTACTCGCGGGGGGCGACACGGTGGGCGCGAGGGTCGCCGCCCGCGAGGCGTTGCGCCGGTTTCCCCACGAGCCGGACGTCGTCGGGAGCGCGACCGCGGTGCTCGCCGCGGCGCGGCCGCGCTAGTCGTGAGGCGCATCACCGCGCGCGCCGGAGGGGGAGGTAGCTTGTCGCTCCTGGCCGCGCTCCCTCTTTCGCCCGGGCGGGGGATCGTTACAATTAGGACTTCCTGGCGCCCGTAACCCGTGTGGTGGAGGCAAGTCGCCCATGAACCGTAAGGGCTTTACTCTGATCGAGCTGCTGATCGTCGTGGTGATCATCGGCATTCTGGCCGGCATCGCGATCCCCAAGTTCGCGAATACAAAGGAGAAGGCGTATCTGGCTTCGATGAAGTCGGATCTTCGGAACCTGGTCACCGCCGAAGAGGCGTATTTCGCCGACTCGGTGAAGTACACGAGCAACCTGGGGACGATGTACAACACGACCACCGGCGTTGTGGGCCCCACCATTACGGTGACGGCTGATGGTTTCACCGCGACCGTGTCGCACACCACGACCACCAAGACGTGCTCGGTGTACACGGGTTCGACGGCGCTGGCCCCGGCTAACAAAGAGGGCGAGCCGAAGTGCGCGTAGTCTGACGCGTGCAGGGGAAGCGGAACGACGCCGAGGGGCTATGCTCCTCGGCGTCTGCCGTTTCAGATGTTCTTTTCTTCGAGCAGCTCGAGAAACTCGGCCGGGCCCTTGAGCTTGGCGAGCCGATCGGTCACGTCCTGCTCCTTGGCGAACTGGGCGATCTTGCCGAGGACCGGGAGGTACTGGTTCGAGATTTCGAGCGGGGGAGCAACGATCAGGAAGAAATAGTGCACCGGTTTGTCGTCAATCGCCTTGAAATCGATCCCCTCGAGCCGGCGGCCAAAGGCGCAGCGCAGTCGATTGACGACGAGCGAACGGCAGTGTGGGATCGCGATGCTCTGACCGATGCCCGTCGAGCCGAGCGTCTCGCGGCGCTTGAGCATTTTGAACAACATCCCCTCGGCTTTCTCGTCGAGGTGCAGCAGCCCCACCAGCTCCTTGAGCACCGTGTCCTTCGTGGTGCTCTGGAGCTCGAGGGTCATCGCGTCGTCGGCGAAGAATTCGCGTAACCGCATCCGGCGCGAAACGTAATGGTTGGTTGCTCTGCGCGCAACGCGCTATTACGTTCCTCCATATGCAGTTCCCGTATCGCACCGACCACCAGGTCCCGCTCTTCCTCGCCCCCATGGCGGGCGTGTCGGAATCTCCGTTCCGGCAGGTATGCCGCGGCTTCGGGGCCGACGTTGTCGTGTCGGAGTTCATCTCATCGGTCGGGATCTCGCTCGGCATCGAGCGGGTGCTGGCCGAGATGCGCTTCGAGGCGTGCGAGCGCCCGGTGGGGATCCAGATCTACGGCGCCGACGCCCAGGTGATGGCCACCGCCGCCGGGATGGTGACGGAACTGTTCGAGCCCGACTTCGTGGACATCAACTTCGGCTGTCCCGTGAAGAAGGTCGTGCGCAACAACGGGGGCTCCGGGTGCCTGAAGGACATGACGCTCGTCGCCGGCATCATCGGCGCTGTGCGGGACGCCACCCGCCTTCCGGTGACGGTGAAGATCCGCAGCGGCTGGGACGAGCCGCAGCGCGACCCGGTGGGGATCGCCCGGCGCTGCCAGGACGCGGGGGCGTTGGCGCTCACGCTGCATCCCCGCACGCGGACCCAGTTGTACCAGGGCGCGGCCGACTGGGATGAGATCGCGCGCGTGGTGGAGGCGCTCGACATCCCCGTGATCGGCAACGGCGACGTGCGGCGCCCCGAGGACGTCGTGGCGATGCGGCGGCAGACCGGCTGCGCGGGCGTCATGATCGCGCGCGGCTCGTTCGGCAACCCGTGGATCTTCGCCCAGGGGCGGGACCTCCTCGAAGGACGGGCCATGCGGCCCGCCCCCACGGCGGAAGAGCGGTTCCGCACGGCGCTCGAGCACGCGCGCCTGGCCCTGCGCCTTCAGGGCGACACGCGCAAGACGGCGATCGAGTTCCGCAAGCACCTGGGCTGGTACACGAAGGGCTTGCCGGGGGGGGCGGAGCTGCGCCAGCGCTTGTTCGCGATCGAGTCGATGGCCGAGGCCGAAGCGATCTTCTCGGGCTATCTCGCGGAGACGGCGGTGGAGGCGGCCGCGTGAACTTCGAGCGGCTCCCGTTCGCGACGATCGATCACCTCCGGCCCATCACCCAGGGGCATCAGGAGGTGATCTTTTGTCAGGGGAAGACCCCCGGACAGGTCGTGGCCATCGCCGAGCGGCTCGAGGCCGCCGGCGGCACCTTCCTGGCGACGCGCGTGGAGTCCGCCCAGGCGGCCGGGTTGGTGG
>JBGPOM010000183.1:0-4757 GCA_041488075.1 Gemmatimonadota bacterium | reverse complement strand
GAAACCCAGGTCGGCGCCTTGAGCGTTGTCCCCAAGCACCAGCGTCTCGCGCCGCGGGCGATCTACGCCGGCGCGCCGGTGCGGCGCATCGATCAGCAAGAGGAGTTGACGACCATGACACGACAGACGACGACGTACGGGATGAGCGTCGAAGTGGCACTGCCCTATGAGGCAGCGGTCGAGCGGACCCGCGCGGAGCTCGCCAAGGAGGGCTTCGGCGTGCTCACGGAAATCGACGTGCGCGAGACGCTCAAGCGGAAGCTCGACGTCGACTTCCGGCCGTACGTGATCCTGGGCGCCTGCAACCCGCCGCTCGCGCACCAGGCGCTGACCGCCGAGCGTGACATCGGGTTGCTGTTACCGTGCAACGTGATCGTGTACGCGGGCGAGCGGCCCGGTCGCAGCGTCCTGGCCGCCCTCGATCCGGTGGTGCAGCTCCGCCTGACCGGGAAGGCTGCGCTCGAGCCGTTGGCGCGGGAAGTGCGGGCACGGCTCGAGCGCGTGCTCGCGGCGGCCTCGGCCGGCTCCTGATCGGATCCTCGGCCGTCGCCCTCCCGGGCTGCTACGCCGGGATCCGGGGCTGCTGCTTCTCGAGCAGCCGGCCGATCGCCGTTGTTTCCCGGACGATCAGGTCGAGGATGTCGTCGAGGCTGAGGATCCCGGCCACGCGATCTCCGTCGCCGGTCACGACCAGCCGGCGGGTGCCGGCGGCGGCCATCTTGGAGACCGCCTCTTCGAGCGGCGTGTCGTCGCCGACCGAGTGCACCGGGGTCGTCATGACCTCCGACACGAGCGCCTCGTCGGGGTCGAGTTTCTCCGCGACGCAGCGGAGGGTGATATCCCGGTCGGTGATCACGCCGACCGCCCGGCTCCCGCGGGTTTCCTTCAGGACCACGAGGGTGCCCACGTCGAACTCCGCCATGCGGCGCGCCGCCGCCCGAACGCTCTCGTCGGGCGAGGCGGTCGCCAGTATGCGACTGCAAAGCCGTCCCGCGGTCATGGTTGCCTCCCGGCTGAACGAGGATGATGGGACCTGGACTACAATGGATCGAATCTCTTGAGGTTGTCATGAGAGGAACTTGAGAAACATGGGAAGTTATCGTGGCCGCTCGTGGCGCACGGTGCGCTGAGTGAAGGTCGCTTCAAGTCCCCTTCAGAGTCGTGCCATCGGGGCGCCGCTACGCTCCGGGCACGACCCATGAGCGTCGCTCCCGCCGTCCTGTCGCGCACCGAAGCGGTATTCCACGCCCGCGGCCTGACCAAGGTGTACCGCATGGGCGAGGTGGAGGTGCACGCCCTCCGCTCGGTGGATCTCGATCTGTATCGCGGCGAGCTCGTCGTGATTCTCGGGCCGTCGGGGAGCGGCAAGTCCACCCTCTTGAACATCCTCGGGGGGCTCGACGCTCCGACGAGCGGCGCGGTGCGGTTCCTGGACCACGAGTTGACGGGTGCCGCTGACCGCGAGCTGACCCGCTACCGGCGTGAGCACGTGGGCTTCGTGTTTCAGTTCTACAACCTCATCCCCAGCCTCACGGCGCGAGAGAACGTCGCGCTCGTCACTGAGATTGCGGAGCGGCCGATGGATCCTACCGAGGCGCTCGGGCTCGTGGGGCTCGAGCAGCGGCTGGACCACTTCCCGGCGCAGCTCTCGGGCGGCGAGCAGCAGCGGGTCGCGATCGCCCGAGCCATCGCGAAGCAGCCGGACGCGCTCTTGTGCGATGAGCCGACGGGCGCGCTTGACTACGAGACGGGCAAACTGGTCCTGGACGTCCTGGAACGCGTGAACCGCGAGCTGGGGACGACGACCGCCCTCATCACGCACAACGCGGCCATCGCCGCCATGGCGGACCGCGTGATCCGGATGCGCAGCGGGCAGATCGCCGAGATCCGCCGTAACGCGCGGCGCGCGCGGCCCGACGAGTTGTCATGGTAGGCCGGCTCCGGGCACTCGACCGCAAGCTCGTCCGCGACTTGTGGCACATGCGGGCCCAGGTGGCGGCGATCGGGGTGGTGGTGGCGTGCGGCGTGGCAACGGTCGTGACGACGCGCACGTCCTACACTTCGCTGCTCGTCTCCCGGGCCGCCTACTACGACCGGTATCGATTCGCCGACGTCTTCGTCCACCTGAAGCGAGCTCCCGAATCGGTCGGAGCGCGGCTGGCGGCCGTCCCGGGCGTCGTCGCAATGGAGACACGGCTCGTGAGCGCCGTCACGCTGGACGTGCCCGGGCTGGCGGAGCCCGCGACGGGGCGGCTCGTGTCGGTGCCGGATCGGGGCCGGCCGGCCCTCAACGATCTCCACTTGCGGCGCGGCCGCTGGCTCGAGCCGGGGGGCGGGCGCCGCGACGAAGTGCTCGTCAGCGACGCATTCGCCGCGGCCAACGGACTCGAGGTGGGCGACTCGCTCGGCGCCGTGATCAACGGGCGGTGGCAGCGGCTGCGGGTCGTGGGCGTGGCGATCTCGCCGGAGTACGTGTACGAGATCGGCGAGGGCGGCCTCTTCCCCGACAATCGGCGGTTCGGAGTCCTCTGGATGAGCCGGGCCGCCCTGGCGCCGGCGTTCGACATGGTGGGGGCGTTCAACGACGCGTCGCTGCGGCTCGCGCCCGGGGCCGCCCCGGCCGACGTGATCGCGCGCGTCGATCGCGCGCTGGAGCGCTACGGCGGGCTCGGCGCGTACGGCCGGGACGAACAGGTATCGGCGCGGTTCTTGAAGGACGAGATCGCCCAGAACCGCGTGTCGGGCACCGTGGTGCCGGCGATCTTCCTCGGGATCGCGGCGTTCCTCCTGAACGTCGTGCTCGCGCGGCTCGTGAGCACCGAGCGGGAGCAGATCGCCGTGCTCAAGGCGTTCGGGTATAGCGATTGGGCGGTGGGGTGGCACTATCTCAAGTTCGCGGTGGTCGCCCTCTTCCTCGGCGCCGTCGTGGGGATCGGGCTCGGGCTCCGGTTCGCAGCCCTCGTGAACGCGCGCTATGCCGAGTACTACCGCTTTCCGGAGTTCGTCTTCCGCCTCGACTGGACCGCCGTCGCGCTCGCCGTGCTGGTCACCGTCCTAGCCGCGGCCCTGGGCGCCGCGGGGGCCGTGCGGCGCGTGGTGGCGCTGCCCCCCGCTGCGGCGATGCAGCCCGAGCCGCCGCCGCGATTCCAGGCGGGGCTCTTCGAGCGGCTCGGGCTCGACCGGCTGCTCACGGTCCCCGGGCGCATCATCGCGCGCAGCCTGGAGCGGCGGCCGGTGAAGGCCATGCTCTCGGCGCTCGGCATCGCATTCGCGGTCGCGATCCTGATCGTGGGCCGGTTCTTCGTGGACGCCATCCTCCGCATCGCGGACGTGCAGTTCCGGCACGTGCAGCGGGAGAACCTGATGGTGGTGTTCAGCGCGCCGCGCTCACCCGCGGTCCGCTACGAGCTGGCGCGGCTCCCGGGGGTGCTGCGGGCGGAGCCGTTCCGGACGGTGCCCGTCCGGCTCCGCGCCGGACATCGGAGCCGCCGCACCGCGCTGCTGGGGCTCGAAGCGGGGGGCGAACTGCGCCGCCTTGTGGGACGGGATCTCACTCCGGTGCCGCTGCCCCCGGATGGCGTGGTACTCACGGCCAAGCTCGGCGTGATCCTGCGGGTCGCGCCGGGCGATACGCTCACCGTCGAGGTGCTCGAAGGGACCCGCCCGGTGCGGCGCATCCCGGTTGTCGGCGTCGTGGACGAGCTGCTCGGCCTGTCGGCTTACACGGAGGAGCGCGCGCTGAACCGCTTGATGGGGGAGGGCAACACGCTGTCGGGTGCCTTCCTGAGCGTCGATCCGCCAGCGGCGCCGCCCCTGTACGAGCGTCTGAAGCGCCTGCCCGGCGTGGCCGGCGTGGCGAGCCGCGACGCGGCGCTCGCGAGCTTTGAGGCGACGCTCGCGCGCAGCATCGGGGTCATGACGACGATTCTGGTCGGCTTCGCGGGGGCACTGGCGGTGGCCATGGTCTACAACGCCGCACGGATCGCCCTCTCGGAGCGGGGCCGGGAGCTCGCGAGTCTGCGCGTCCTCGGCTTCAGCCGGGGGGAGGTCGCGGTGATGTTGCTCGGTGAACAAGCCGTGCTCGCCGCTTCCGGCATCGTTGTGGGGCTCGGCATCGGATACGGATTCTGCGCCGTGCTGGCCGGCCTGTACCAGTGGGAGCTGTTCCGGATTCCCCTCGTCGTCAGCGGGCGGACGTACGCGTTCGCGATCGCGGTGATCGTGGCGGCCGCGGCCGCGTCAGGGCTTGTGGTGCGGCGGCGGCTCGACCGGCTCGACCTCGTGGCCGTGTTGAAGACCCGGGAGTGAGAACGGAATGAAGATCACGAAGCGCGTTGCTATCGGTCTGGGGGCGGCACTCGTCGGCCTGGGCGCGTTCGCACTGCTCCGGCCCGTACCGCTGGCGGTCGAGACAGCCCACGTAGCGCGGCGCACCCTCCAGGTGACGGTGGACGAGGAGGGCGAGACGCGAGTGCGCGACCGCTACGTCGTGGCGTCCCCCGTGGCCGGGCGGGTGGCGCGGATCGCGCTGCGGGAAGGTGACGCGGTGCGCCCGGGCACCGTGGTCGCGCGCATATTCCCCGCGCCGCTCGACCCGCGGACGCGGGATCAGGCCACGGCCCGGCTCGACGCTGTGGACGACGCCCGGCGCGCCGCGGAGGCCTCCGTGGCCCAGGCGCGCGCGGCGCACGAACAGGCGCATCGCGGATGGGAGCGCGCCCGCCAGCTCGCTGCCCAGAACCTGATCGCGCCGGAGG
>JBGPOM010000182.1:0-4758 GCA_041488075.1 Gemmatimonadota bacterium | reverse complement strand
GTGGCAACCGGAACGGTTGGCTGGCCAATGACGCGGTAGTCAAACAGGATTCCGCCGGCAAAGCCACGAACATGATCGAGGTGTCGGGCGACGCGGCCACCAAGAAGCTGACCTTCAAGGTCAACGGCAAGACCGTGGCCGAGCCCGCGTTCGCGGTGAACCCCTATGCCGGGGTCGGACGCAACGACCCGTGCCCATGCGGCAGCGGCAAGAAGTTCAAGAAATGTCACGGGGCCGCGGGGTGAGCTCCCGAGGCCCTCGCGACGACGCGTCCGCTCGGCTACAGCAGTGGGAGGAAGGTGCAGTCGGTCTGCAGGGCCGACTGTGGTGCCGACCCGCTTTCGATCACCCGAAACATCACGTCAAACAGCGGAAGCGGTACTGTGGTCGCAAATACGAAGTCCGTCGAGCCGTTGCCTTCTCCGTCAGTCGTAAACGTCGTCGGCCATGTGACGAACGCCGCTTGTGCTGGGACAAGCGTTGACCACGGTGCGACAGCAAGGCCGCGCTGGCACGAGCCGTCGGTGGTGGTGGACATTGGGAAGTCTGGTGGGGGTGCTGGATTGAAGGCCTCCGCCGCGCGCTGCACGAGATACGTCGTATTCGGTTTCGCGTGGTGAATACGCGCCTCGACGTGAACTGCGAAGTTGCCAGGAACGGTGGGATGCGGCACACGCGTGGCGCGGAAGCGACCTTGTCCAGCTCCGACGATCGAGACGAGGCGCAGAAAGGTTCCTTCGTGATCGTCGCCGTCGCGATCGTCGCTGCCGCGATCTCGATCAAAGCTCGCGTTCTGCGAGCCGTTCAGCCCCACCGGATTCGTTCGACTGTCCGTGCACGCAGCCGGCAGCAGCGCGACCATGACTGCGCCCGTCAACAACATTGATCCACGTATCATACGACCCTCCATGAGGTTGTGAGGGAGATAGCCGCCCCACGGCCGTGGGCTCTGGCGACGCTCTCGACCTCGGGTATGTTGGGAAATACGGTCGGCCAGTGACCCGGCCGTGATGTCAGCGTGACTCGGCCGCAACCGGCCTCGGTCTACGGCGGTGCCGCGCATGATCAAGCTTCGGACGCTAGGTGGTTTGGATTTGACGGACTCGCAGGGACGCGAGCTCCGCTCCCTCCTGGCACAGCCAAAGCGCCTCGCGCTCCTCACCTACCTCGTGGCACGCAACCGCCACGGCGCTCGCCGCCGGGACTCCCTCGTCGCCTTGTTCTGGCCGGAGCTCGACACCGACCACGCCCGTGGAGCGCTGCGGCAATCACTGACCTTTCTGCGGCGCGTGCTGGGCGATGGCGTGCTCAACGGCCGCAGCGCAGAGAGCGTCGGTGTCGAGCCGGCTGCGCTCGAGTGTGACGCGACCGCCTTTGACCAGGCATGCGATGACGGCCGGCCGGCAGCAGCACTGGAACTCTATCGCGGCGATTTTCTCGAGGGCTTCTTCGTGTCGGGGATCTCGCCGGACCTCGAGCGCTGGATAGAATCCGAGCGCGCGCGCCTGCGCGGGCGGGCGGCGCGGGCTGCGGCCGAGTTGGTGGCGGTCGCCGAGCGGGCCGGAGATGCGGCGAGGGCCGTGCAAGCGGCCCGCCAGGCGGTCGCGCTCGACCCTGATGACGAGGAAGCGCTCGCCCGCCTCGTCGAGCTGCTGGACCGGTGCGGCGACCGCGCCGGTGCGCTGAGCGCGTTCGAGACGTTCCGGCGCCGGTTGCAGGAGCACTACGATGCAACCCCGTCGCCCGAGACCGAGGCTCGCATCCGGTCGATTCGCGAGCGAGCGGTCCCGTTTTCCCACGCGGCGCCCGCGCAGATCGCTCACGCGGGCCGAGCGACGATGCCGCCGCTCCTCCGCGCAACGTACCGGCCGGCGGTGGTCGCCGGCGTCGTCGGCCTCGTGGCCCTCGCGGCCCTCGCGGCGTTGTGGTGGCGAGCACCGGCTCCACTGCCGATCAACCCCGAGTTGGTTGCCGTCTTGCCGTTCCGCGTGCGTGGCGCCGACTCGTCGCTCCGACATCTCGGCGAGGGGATGGTCGAGCTGTTGGCGCTGGAGCTCACCGGTGAAGGAGGGTCGCGCGCGGTCCCGCCGGGCGCGCTGCTCAGCGCCTGGCACCGGGTCGTCCCGACGTCGATGGAGGATGTCACCCCGCAGGCGGCTGGGGTTCTTGCCCGCCGGCTGGGCGCAGGGCGCTTCCTCGACGGCGCCATCGTTGGCACGCCGATCCACCTCACGATTACCGCGACGGTGGTCAGTGTCGAGGATGGCCGCCCTGGTTTGCACGCCAGAGTGAGTGGCCCCTACGACAGCCTGCAAATACTTGTGGATCGACTTGCCGCGCAGCTGCTCGCCGGCGAGGCGGGTGCCCCGGAGCCCCGGCTGGCCGTACTCACTTCGCTCCCCGTGCTGCGTGATTACCTCGAGGGGCGGACGGCTTTCCGGCGCGGCCGCTGGGAAGAGGCGTTGCGGCATTTTGGGGACGCATTGCGCGCCGATTCCACGTTTGCACCCGCGGCGCTGGGGCTTCGCTCGGCCTCACGGTGGCTCAACAGTCTGGATGTGGCGCGCGCGGAGCGGCTCGCATGGGCGTTCCGGGACCGGTTGAGTGCGTTTGACCGCGCCTTCCTCGTTGCGGAGCTCGGTCCGCGCTATCCGGCACCCTACACCGCCCCAGAGCGCATCGGCGCTTGGCAGCAGGTGCTCGCCCGCTACCCGGAGGCGGCCGAGGCCTGGTATCGGCTGGGCGATCTCTACTTTCACGACGGTCCTCCCATGGGCCTCGAAGCGCCGCTCCAGCACGCGCGTACCGCTTTTCACCGCGCTCTCGCGCTCGATTCGGTCGCCGGATTGGAAGGCCTCAGTCACCTGTTGGAGCTCGCCGCCCAGGAGGGCGACACAGCCGCCTTGCGTCCGCTCCTCGCCGTCGGTCTGGCGGCGGACTCCAGCGCGGAGCGCGTGGAAGCGTATCGGTGGATCGCTGCGTTCACGGCGCGCGACAGTGCGGCGCTCGCCGTCTTCCGGCCGCGTTTTCGGGAGCTTCGGGCGAGCACGCTCACGAAGATCTGGGCGCTGTCCCAGCAAGCCGGGTTCGACGTCGCCGATGCGGTGCGCGCCCAGGCCACACTGGCTGCGCGCGTCGACCCCGGTATCGATCCGGGCGATGTGCTCACGTCCGTGTACGAGCTTGCCCTCAACCGGGGACGGCCGCAGGAGGCCCAGCGCCTCGCGGAGGCGATCTCACCGGGCTGGAGCTCCGCCGACCGTCTGGCGGTCGTCGTTCTCAGCGCGCTGTACGGGGACGGCGACACTGCGGCGGCCGCCGCCGGCTTACGGGCGCTGGGTAGACAAGTCGAGGCACCGTTCGCCGCCGGGCCCAAGCTCCGCCATTCACAGTTCGAGTACGTGTGCGTGGTGCAGCAGTGGCGAGTGGCGCACGGTGACCTTGCCGGCACGCCCGCCGCGATTGCCAAACTGCGAGTACCCGATCCGTCCGCTCCAGGCTGGTTGATCATGCAAAACGCGGCCTGCAGCGCCGCGCTGGAGGCCGCGCTGGCGGTTTCGCGCGGGCGGCAGGAGACGGGGTTCCTGTTGCAGCGACTGGACTCGATGGTCCAAGCGATACCAGGGTGGAAGTGGAGCTTCCCCCGGCACCGGATGGTGGCCCACCTTTGGGAGACGCAGGGAGAGTGGGGGCGCGCTCTGGCGGCGATCCGCCGCCGACCCCACGGCGCGGTTCGCTATCTCGCCGCGGACTTGCGTGAGGAAGCCCGGCTGGCGACGCTGGCCGGGGACACCGCCGGAGCCGTCCACGCCTACCGGCACTATCTCGCCCTGCGGTTGGACCCGGAGCCGGCCCTGCGCCCGCAAGTGGAGGCCGTCCGCGCCGTCCTCGCCCGCCTCGACGCGAAGCCGTCGGGCCGGCCGGGCCGCGATCTCGCGTTGCCGTAGTGCGTGCATCTGGTACGGCTATTCGCGCGGCATGGGCTACCTTCGGTCCATGCCGCTGCGCCTTTCCGAGCACCTCGACCGTGACCGTCCCCGCGAGCGATTCTGGGCCGTCGGCCCCGCTGCGTTGACGGGACAGGAGCTCCTGGCCATTCTCCTGGGGACGGGCACGGCGGGGCGTGATGCCCTCGCGGTGGCCGGCGAGCTGCTGGCGCGGGGCGAGGGCTCGCTGCGGCGGCTCGCGGCCCGTCCTTGGGCGGAGCTGGCCCGGGTCCCCGGAGTGGGGCGCGCCAAAGCCGCCCGGCTCGCCGCGGCGGTCGAGTTGGGCTGCCGGGTGGCCGGCGAAGCGGAGCCCCCGCCCGAGCGGATCCGGGGCCCCGGTGACGTGCACCGCTATTACGCGCCGCGGCTGCGGGATTTGGCGGTGGAGGAGTTCCACGTGCTCGCCCTGGGCAGCCAGAGCCAGATCCTGGCCGACCTGCTGATCACGCGGGGCATCCTGAACAGCTCCCTGGTCCACCCGCGCGAGGTTTTCCGCGCGGCGATCGCGGAGGCAGCAGCGGGTATCATCGTTGTGCACAACCACCCGAGCGCCGATCCGACCCCCTCGGCGGACGACCGGGCGGTGACTCGGCAGCTGGTGGACGCGGGACGCCTGCTGGACGTCCCGGTATACGATCACGTGATCGTGGGAGGCGAACGGTACGTGAGTTTCGCGGAAGCAGGGCTCCTGTGACGAGCACGGCGCCGATCCTCGCGCCCGAGCTGGCGGCGGCCGTGGCGGCCCAGCGGGACCGCCTCGACCTGGACCTCC
>JBGPOM010000181.1:0-4759 GCA_041488075.1 Gemmatimonadota bacterium | reverse complement strand
TTATCGCATCGCGCTGCGCGACCTGGAGCTGCGCGGCGCGGGCAATCTGCTCGGCGGCGAGCAGTCGGGGCACGCCCAAGCGGTGGGCTTCGACATGTACCTGCGGTGGCTCGCGGAGACGGTGCGGTCGCTGAAGCGGGAGCCCGGGGCGCCGAGCCGGGCCTGGAGTCCGCCGGAGGTGACCCTCGATGCGCCGGCGTATCTGCCGGAAGCGTACGTCGGCGACGACGAGGCGAAGCTCGATCTGTACCGGCGGCTGGCGCGGGCCGAGCAAGCGTGCGAGATTCAGCCCGTGCGCGAGGAATTGCGCGACCGCTTCGGGCCGTTGCCGCCCGAGGCCGAGCGTCTCCTCCTCGTCGCCGAGCTCCGCGCGCTGGGCGCCCAGGCGGGTCTGGAAACGGTCCTGATCAAGGGCGATGAGGCGCGGCTCACGTTTCGGCGGGACGCCGTGCCGCGGCTCGCGGGGCTGCAGGTGGCCCTCGAGCGGGTGCAGTTCGAGGCCGACGTGCGGCGCGCCGTGCCGCTCTCGCTGAGACTCCGCCGGCTCGGCGGAGAGACGATCGGCCCCGGCCTGGTCCGGGCGCTCACGGCCGTTCTGCAAGACCACCACGTGTAGGAGAAGGGGAGACGGGATGCGACGGTTGAGTCTGGTGCTGCTGGCCTTCACCCTCGCCGGGTGCGACGCGCTGCGGGATGCGTTCTCGGCCCGGGCGGAACTCGCCGCCCGCGCGGACGGCCAGACGCTCACGGTCGAGCGGCTGGCGGAGCTCGCGGGGGGGGGCAAGCAAGTGCCCATGGATCCCATCGCGCTGGGGCGGTTGGCCCACGTCTGGGTCGACTACACGCTGTTCGCCGAGGCGCTCGCCAAGGGCGAGGACCTCCGCGACTCGGCCACGATGGCGGCGGCGATGTGGCCTCTCGTCTCCCAGCTCAAGTGGGAGCGGTTCCACGAGCGCCTCATTGCTCCGCGCGCGCATCTCAGCGCGGCGCAGGTTGACTCGGCCTACCAGGCGGGGGAGGCGCGGCTGTTCCAACACATCCTCTTCCAGGTGCCGCCGAGCGCGGCGCCGCCGCTGGACGCCCAGAAGCACCGCCTGGCCGACCAGGTGCTGCCCCAGGCCAAGGCGGCGGGCCCCCGGTTCGGCCAGCTGGCGGCGCGCTACTCCGAGGATCCCGGCTCCAAGGTGCAGGGCGGGGCCCTGGGTGTGTCGGAGCGGGGCCAGTTCGTGCAGGCGTTCGAGGATGCGGCGTGGCAGCTGGCGCCGGGGGGCGTGAGCGGGGTCGTGAAGAGCCCGTTCGGCTACCACATCATTCGCCGGCCGGCGCTCGCCGAGGTGCGTGACTCGTTCCGCACCAGTCTCGAGGAGCGGCTGATGTACCGCCTCGATTCACTCTACCTCGACAGCCTGGCGATCAAGCGCCGGATCGAGCCGGTGAGCCGCGCCGCCGCGCTGGTGCGCGCCGCGGCGGGGGATCTCGACGATGCGCGGAGCAGCACGCGCGTGCTCGTGAGGTACCGCGGCGGCTCGTTCGGGGTGAAGGACCTGGTGCGCTGGCTGGCGGCGCTCGACCCCTCGGTCGCCCAGGCCCTCCCCCAGGCAACCGACGAGCAAATCACGCAGTTCCTCAAGGTCCTCGTCCAGCGACAGCTGCTGCTCCAGCAGGCGGACTCGGCGGGCGTCACCCTCACCGGCGACGACTGGGGTCAGCTGCGCGCCCAGCACGACTCCGCGATCACCATTCTGGGGGCGGTGCTGAACCTCACGCGCCAGATGCTGCAGGACTCGGCGTCCACGCCGGAGGCTCGGCTGGCCTTTGCGATGGCGCGGGTGCACGACTATTTCGACCGCGTCGTGCGCGGGCGAGCCCGCTTCTATCCCGTGCCGCCGTTCCTGGCGGAGCGGCTGCGCGCGCGCGCCGATTGGCGCGTCGATCAAGCGGGTATCCGGCGCGCGCTCGAGCGCGCCAAGGAAGTCCGCGCCACGGCCGACTCGCTCCAGGCACCCGGGGTGCCGCGGATGACGCCGCCGCCCGCCCCACCCGGGGTGGACACGGCGCCGCGCCGCCGGGTGCAGTAGTCATGCGCCGGCTGCTCGCCCTCACCGCCCTCTTGCTCGCCGCGGGCCGGCCGCCGGCGGCGGCCGGCCAGCAGGCGACCCGTCCGCTCGACGGGATCGTCGCGGTAGTGGGCGCGCGGCCCATTCTGGCTTCCCAGGTCGATGAGGAGATCGTCCGGTTCCAGGCCCAGGGCGGGCAGGTGCCCAGCGACTCGGGTGGGCGAGCCCGGATGCGGCGCCAGATTCTCGACCGGATGGTCGAGGAGGAACTGGTCGTCCAGCAAGCGCAACGCGATACGACGGTCAAGGTGACGGAACAGGAGGTGCTGGACGCGGTCGAGCAGACCTACCAGAACGCCCGCAAGCAGTTCACGTCGGAGGCCGAGTTTCAGAATCAGCTGCGGGCAGTGGGTCTGGGGACGGTGGAAGAGTGGCGCCGCCAGCTGGCGGACGACCAGCGCCGCCGCATCCTGCAGGATCGCCTATTCGAAGGGCTGCGCCAGCACGGCAAGCTTCGGCCGATCCCGCCGACCGACGCGCAAATGCGCGAGTTCTGGGAGGCGAACCGGGCTCAGCAGCCGAAGCGGCCCGCGACGGTCTCGTTTCGCCAGATCGTGATCAAGCCACAGCCCGACTCGGTCGCCAAAGCGCGAGCGTACCAGCTGGCGGAGTCGTTGCTGGTCGAGTTGCGGCACGGTGCGGACTTCGCGGGCGTCGCGAAGCGCTTCTCGGCCGACAGCGCGTCGCGGGAGCAGGGCGGTGAGCTGGGCTGGTTCCGCCGCGGGGTGATGTTCAAGCGGTTCGAGGATGCGGCGTTCCGTCTCCGTCCGGGCGAGGTCTCCGATGTGGTCGAAACGCCCTTCGGCTTCCACATCATCAAGCTGGAGCGCGCGCAGCCCGCCGAGATCTTGGCGCGCCACGTCCTGATCATGGCCGACGTGAGCCCCGCCCAGGTCGAGATCGCGCGGCGGCTCGCTGATTCCGTCCACGCCGCGCTGGCCGGCGGGGCGTCGTTCGACTCGCTGGCGCGCCGCGCCGCCGACCCCGAGGAACCGAAGCTCGCCGAGGACGCGCCGATCACGGAGCTGCCGCCGGAGTACCAGCAATTGCTGGCGAGCGACAGCTCGGTCGGGCTCAAGCCGGTGATCACCGTCGGCGCCGGCTCCGCGCGTCCCAAGTTCGTCGTGTTGGACGTGACGCAGCGCCACGCCGAGGGCGAGATGGCCTTCGAGGACGTGAAGCTGCGGATCAAAGATGTGCTCGGTAACGATCTCGCCATTCGGCACTACATCGACCAGCTGCGCCGGCAGACATACATCGACATTCGGCTCTAACCCCGTGGTCCCCCGTCCGGCCGCCCGTCCCCGCCTCGCCGTTACCCTGGGCGATCCGCGGGGGATCGGGCCGGAGGTGGTGGACAAGGCGCTGGCCGCTTCCCCCCCCCTCCCGGCCGACGTCACAATCCTCGGACGCACGGAGCACGGCGCAGGACTCACCGAGGAGGAGGCGGGCCGCGTTGCCGGTCAAGCGATCGAGGAGGCGGCGCGACTCGCGCTCGCGGGCAGCGTGGACGCGATCGTCACGGGGCCCGTGCACAAACACGCGCTGCACGTCGCCGGCTATCGCTACCCAGGCGTCACGGAGCTCCTCGGGCATCTCGCGGGCGATGTCCCAGTCGCCATGATGCTCACGACGGGGACGCTGCGCGTCGTCCTCGTCACGACGCATCTCGCGCTGCGCGATGTGCCGGCGCAGCTGACGACCGAGCGGATCGTCCAGGCGGGCCGGATCACCGCCGACGCGCTGCGGCGTTGGTGGGGCATTGCCGCCCCGCGGCTCGCGGTATGCGCCCTCAATCCCCACGCCGGCGAGGGCGGCCTGTTCGGGGACGAGGACGAGCGCGTGCTGCGCCCCGCGGCCCTCGCGCTCGGGGCCGCGGGTCCGCTCCCCGCCGACACCGTGTTCGTGAAAGCGCTGCGCGGCGCTTTCGATGCCGTGCTCGCGCCCTACCACGATGTGGGGATGACGGCCGTGAAAGTGGCGGGATTCGGGCAGGGAGTGAACGTGACGCTCGGCCTCCCGTTCATTCGGACCTCGCCCGATCACGGGACGGCGCTGGACATCGCGGGGACGGGTACGGCCGATGCCGGCTCGATGCGGGCGGCGCTCGAGCTGGCGGTGCAGCTCGCGGGCCGCCGCTAGTCCAGCGCTCCGGTCTTTCCGATCTTGGCGGCCGGCCAGACCCGCACTTTCCCGACGCGCCGCCCCTCCATCTCCACGATCTCGAACGCCGCGCCGCTCACGGCGACGCGGTCTCCGACCTTCGGCAGGCGGCCGAGCGTGCCGAACAACAGCCCACCGATCGTGGTGTAGTCGGCGTCGTCCAGGTCGAGGCCGAACAGACGGTTCACGTCGCGGATCTCGGTGCCGCCGCCGATGAGGGGCGTGCCGCCGGCGCCCGCGACGGCGGGCGCGGACGGGGCGGCGGGACGGTCGTACTCGTCGTAGATCGGCCCGACGATTTCCTCCAGCAAGTCCTCCATCGTGACGAGCCCCGCGGTGCCGCCGAATTCGTCGAGCACGATGGCGAGATGGACCTTCTGCCGTTTCATGTCGGTGAGGACGTCTTCCACCTCCCGCGTGCCCGGGACGAAGAAGGCGGGCCGGGCGATGTCCTTCACGGTGGCGGCCTGCCCGGCGCG
>JBGPOM010000180.1:0-4804 GCA_041488075.1 Gemmatimonadota bacterium | reverse complement strand
GTACTGTGCGCGAATCAGGTTGGCGCTGTAGACGTAGGCCGGGGTGCCGACGCGATCCGCGATCGCCTGAAGCAGTCCCGGATCGATGCCTAGTACGCCTGCGCCCACACGGCCTCGGCCACGCTCGGCTTGCCACACCACATGCAGGTCTCCGGAGCCTCGGGACTGCGGAACTCGGGATCGGGGAGCAGACGGATCGTGGCACCCGTTTGCTCCTTGATCTCCGTCTCACACGCCGGTCCACCACAGAAGCCCCCGTAGGCAAAGCCGCCGGCGCCCTTCATCAGGTCGATGAAGTGCGCCTTCGTGATCCCCCGGACCGACGCCTTCTCGCGCCGGTCCTTGGCGGCCGCAAACAGCGCGCGCTGGATCTCGTCGAGCGCGGCGCTGACCGCCGCCACGACCCCCGCGAGCGGGGTGGGAGCCTTGCCGCCCGTACGGCGAGCGAGCATCGCCTGCCCCGCGGCTATGTCGCGGGGGCCGACCTCGAGGCGGACCGGCACACCCAGCGCTTCCCACTCGAAGTACTTGGCCCCGGGTTTCACGTTGTCGCGCAGATCGAGTTCCACGCGGATGCCGGCCTTCTCCAGATCCGCCTTCACCTGAGACCCGACACCCGACACCTGTCCGCGCTCGTCGTCACTCTTCCATATCGGTACAATCGCCACCTGGACGGGCGCGAGCTTCGGCGGCGCGATCAAGCCGTTGTCGTCCGAGTGCGTCATGATCAGCCCGCCGATCAGCCGGGTCGTGACGCCCCACGACGTGTTCCAGACGTGCTCCAGGCCGCCCGCGGCCGTCTGATACTGCACGTTGAACGCCTTCGCGAAGTTCTGGCCCAGGTTGTGCGACGTCCCCGCCTGCAGCGCCTTGTTGTCCTGCATCAGCGCCTCGATGGCGAACGTGCGCAGCGCGCCGGCGAACTTCTCCGACTCCGTCTTGGCGCCCGTGAGCACCGGCATCGCCATCCACTCCTCGGCGAACCGCCGGTACACCCCCAACATCTGCCGCGCCTCGGCCTCCGCCTCCGCCTCCGTGGCGTGGGCGGTGTGGCCCTCCTGCCACAGGAACTCCGTGGTCCGCAGGAACAGCCGGGTGCGCATCTCCCAGCGCACGACGTTGCACCACTGGTTCAGCAGCAGCGGCAGGTCGCGGTAGCTCTGGATCCATTTCGCGAACATCGCGTAGATGATCGTCTCCGACGTCGGTCGCACGACGAGCGGCTCCTCGAGTGCGGACGTCGGGTCCACCGCGATCGCCTCGGCCCCTGGCTTGCCTGTCGCCCTGAGGCGGGTGTGCGTGACGATGGCCACTTCCTTGGCGAACCCCTCGATGTGTTCCGCTTCCTTGGCGAGGAAACTCATCGGGATGAACAGGGGAAAATACGCGTTGCGGTGCCCCGTCGCCTTGATCATGTCGTCCAGGGCGCGTTGCATCAGCTCCCACAGCCGGTAGCCGTGGGGCCGAATCACCATGCAGCCGCGGACCGGCGAATGGTCGGCGAGCTCGGCGTGCGTGATCACGTCCCCGTACCACTCGCTGAAGTCTTTGGCGCGCGGCGTGATCTTTTGGGCTTGCGCCATCAGTCGAAGAACCCCTTGAGTAACGTGTCCATGGGCACCTTCGCCTCGGTGCCCGCGTTGAGGTCCCGCACCAGCCCGACACCCGCGGCCCGCTCCTCGGGCCCGATGATCACAGCGCGCGGCGCGCCGCGCGCCGCGGCCAGCTCGAGCTGCTTGCGGACCGGGGCGTGCCGCAGGCTGTACTCCACCGCGATGCCACGGTCGCGCAACGCGTGCGCCAGGCGCAGCACCGTGGCCACGTCGTCGCCCGAGACGGCCACCAAAAAGGCGCCGAGCTCGGTGGACGCCTTGGGCGCCGCCCCCCGCTCCTTCAGCAGTTCCCCGAGGACGACATCACCCATGCCGAACCCCAGGGCGGGAAGATCGGGCCCCCCGAGCCCCTTCAGAAGGTCGTCGTAGCGCCCGCCCCCACAAATCGCGCGCAGCTGCTTGGCGCTGTCGAACAGCTCGAACACGATCCCCGTGTAGTACGCGAGGCCGCGCACGATCGTCAGGTCCACCTGCACGAATTCGCCGAGCCCCATCGCCGCCAGCGCCTCGGTGGCGGTGCGCAGCGGCTCCCCCACTTCCTCCCCGCCCTTCACCTTGGCGAGCGCGGCGGTCACCGCATCGAGCCCCCCCGCTCGAAGCGCGGCGATTTCGAGCACGGCGCGCGTTTCCCCTTTGCCGAGTCCCGCCGCCTGCAGGATCTCCTCGAGAGCCCCTTGCGGCACCCGTTCGCTCTTGTCGATCACGCCGAACGCCGCAGGCAGCTGCGCCGCGCTCACCCCTCGCCCCAACAAGAGCGCCCGCAGCACGCGCCGGTCGGAGATGCGCGCCTGGACATCCTTCGGCCCGAACCCGAACCCCCGCAGGATGTCGATGGCCGCGGCGATCAGCTCGGCGTCGGCCAGCGGCCCCGCCTCGCCGATGATGTCCAGATTGAGCTGGAAGTGCTCTCGCAACCGCCCCCGCTGCTGCCGCTCGTAGCGGAACAGCTGCGGCATCGAAAACCAGCGGATCGGCTTCTTCAGCGCCTGAGCGTGCGCGGCGACCATCCGCGCCAGCGTCGGCGTCATCTCCGGCCGCAGCGCCACATCCCGGTCACCCTTGTCCTTGAAACTGTAGAGCTGGGCGACGATCTCATCCCCGCTCTTCTGGGTGTAGAGCTCCAGCGACTCGAGGGGCGGGCCATCGTACTCCTCAAAGCCGTAGCGTGCGGCGACGCTCCGCCAGGTGGCGAAGATGTGATTGCGGAGAGCCAGTTCTACGGGGTAAAAATCGCGGAAGCCGGGGAGTGCTTTCCCTTGCATCACAACAATTTAGCCCACCGGCGCGAAGCCGGGCAAGCGCGCCAGCGCATCGCCGACCGTGTGGAACGAGCCGGTGACCAACACCGTCGCCGCGCCGTCCTGCACCTGCTGCAATGCGGCGTCGAAGTCCGGTTCGAATTGTGCGATCGCCCCCTCCCCCCCCCCCTTCTGACCGCCCACGTCGTTCACCGACCACCGCTGCAGCACCGGAATGGACGGTGGCACCGTCAACACCAGCCGGTCCACCGCGGGAGCGAGCAGTTCGAGCATCGGCCGCCAGTCCTTGTCGTTCCGGATCCCCACCAGGGCGTGCAGCGGCCGCGGCGCGGCATGGGCCGCCAACGCGTTCACCAGCACGCGCATCCCGTCGGGATTGTGCGCCACGTCGAAGATCCACTTGCCGCGCACCTCGAACCGGCCGGGGATGTACGCCTCCGCGAAGCTCAGCGGGATCTGCTCGCCCACCGCTCCGAACGGCGCCGGGAGCGCGTTCAAGGCCGCCTGGGCGACGAGGGCATTCGCTATCTGGTGAGGGCCCCGCAAGCCAAGCCGGGTGCCGGGTGCCGGCTGTCGGGTGGTGTCCACCAAGACCACGGGGGCCGCACCGCGCCGCTCGGCCTCGTGCAGCAGCTCCGCTCGCAGCTCGGCGTCCGGCTCGCCGGTCACGAACGGCACTCCCCGCTTGGCGATCCCGGCCTTCTCCCGCGCGATCCCCTTCAGGTCATTGCCCAGGTAGTCGGTGTGCTCGAGCGCGATCTTCGTGACGGCGCTGACCAGGGGGGTGATGACGTTGGTCGCGTCCAACCGCCCTCCCAGCCCCACTTCGATCACCGCGACATCCACGCCGCGCGCCGCCAGGTCGGCGAAAGCGATGGCCGTCGTGGCTTCGAAGAAGCTCGCGCCCGTCCGCTCGATGTGCGGCCGCAGCACGCTGGTCCAGTCGGCGAATGCTTCCTCGCTGATGGGGACGTCGTTCACCGTGATCCGCTCGCAGGGCGAGACCAGATGCGGCGATGTGTACAGCCCCACCCGAAGCCCGCGGGCGCGCAGCTCCGCCGCCACGAAGGCGCAGGTGGAACCCTTGCCGTTCGTGCCCCCGATGTGAATGCTGGGGAAATGGCGCTCGGGACGTCCCAATCCGTCGAGCAGACTCTCGGTCGGGCCGAGGCTCCACTTGATGCGGCCGGCTTGTCGTGCGAAGAGAAACTGGCAGGCTGCAGCGAACTTCAGTCGGCGACCTCCGCCGGCCAGGCACCGGTCATGTGCCCCAGCAGCTGGGCGGTCGTGTCGCGCAGCTCGCCACGCGGGACCACGTCGTCGAGCATGCCATGCTCCAGCAGGAATTCCGCCGTCTGGAAGCCATCGGGAAGGTCCTGGCCGATCGTCTGCTTGATGACCCGCGGCCCCGCGAACCCGATCACCGCCCCCGGCTCGGCGAGGATCACATCCCCTTGCATGGCGTAAGAGGCCGACACCCCCCCCGTCGTGGGGTTCGTGAGGATCGAGATGAACGGAATCGCCGCCTGCTGCTGCTCGGCGATGACCACCGAGGTCTTGGCCATCTGCATCAGGGACAGGACCCCCTCCTGCATGCGGGCGCCCCCGGAAGCCGACACGATGATCAATGGAACCCGCTTGTCGATCGAGCGGCGGGCCAGGCGGGCGATCTTCTCCCCCACCACCGAGCCCATCGACCCCCCCATGAAGCTGAAGTCCATGACGCCAAGGTTGATCGGCCGGCCGTGCAGCCGCGCGTAGCCCGTGCGGATGGCGTCCAGCGGGCCGGCCTTCTTTGTCGCCGCCTTCAACCGATCGGCGTAGTTCTCGAACTTCAGGGGGTCGGCCGACTTGAGGTCGGCAAACAGCTCGTGCCACGACCCCTCGTCGACAAGGAGGTCAATGTACTCCTGAGCCGTGATGCGGCGATGG
>JBGPOM010000179.1:0-4807 GCA_041488075.1 Gemmatimonadota bacterium | reverse complement strand
TCACGGTCATCGGCCAGGGGCGGATCCCGGATGGCTCCGGCCCCGGTCCGCTCCGCGGGATCGAAGCCGCCACGATCGTGCGCTTCAGTTCCGGGCTCCCGTTCACGATGACGAACGCGACGGGGGACACGCTGATTGGCCTGCCGAACAGTCATCGACTCCCGCCGCTCCTGACCCTGGACATGCTGCTGCGGCGGCCGTTACGGGTCGGCGGATGGCAGGGGAGTGTCTACCTAGACGTGCGCAATCTCCTCAACCGGCGGAACATCGAGGCCGTGCGCCGCGATACCGGGGAGCCCGGACTGGGCGACCAGGCGATTGTGGCGCTCGCCGAGAGCGCCTACCAGGCCCATCCCGAGGCGATTCCCTACGAGTCCCCGCGCTACCGGTCGTTCGCGGACGCGGACGGGAACGGGCTCATCGAGGGGCACGGCGAGCTGTATCCGCTCTTTCTCGCCGCCGCGCGCGACTACACCCAGCCGCTGTTCGCCTACGGGCCGCCGCGCCTGTTCCGGTTGGGCGTCGAGCTGGTCTTCTAGGCCGGGGGAGTGGGCGCGGGCTCCGCCGCGCCTTCCTTCAGGTAGCCGGTGGCTACGCCGGCCACCACCATCAGCAGGCCGATCACGCCCAGCGTGGTGAGGTGCTGACTGAAGAGCAGGAACGCGAGCAGGGCACCGACGACGGGTTCGATCGTCGCGGCGACGGCGGCGGGCGCCGCCTCGATGCGTTTGACGGCGGCGAAGAACAGGAAGTTTGCGGCGAGCACCGACCCTGCGGCGAGCCCGAGCAGACCGCGCCACGCGGCGGCCGAAGGCGGCAGCGCGGGCGGGCGTCCCCAGACGGAGAGCGCGAGCCCCGTGATCAAGACGCCGCCGAGCGCCTCGAGGAAGAGCACCTGCACGACGCCGTAACGCGGCACGGCGTACCGCGCCATGAGCGTCGTGAAGGCGTAGCTGAGTGCGGACAGCAGCCCGCCGGCGATGCCCGCCGCGATGCCGGTGCGCGCCGCTTCCGCTCCCGCGTTGCTGCCGCCGGTGACGGTCAGCGCCACTCCCGCCATGACGATCAGCGCGAGCGCCACGCGCAGGGGGGTCAGCGCTTCCTTCAGGATGACGCGCGCCAGCACGGCCACGATCACCGGGGCGGTGTAGAGCAGCGCCGCGGCGCCTGCCACGCCCACGCCGGCGATGGCGAATTGATAGGCGATCTCGAACAGCGCCACGAGCGCGCCGCCGCCGAGGCCGACGAGCAGCCAGCCCCGGGCGTCGGCCCGAAACAACTCCCGGCGGAAGAGAAAACCCCAGAGGACGAGGGCGATCGTGCCGATGAGCACGCGCCAGAATCCGATGCTGGTCGCGGGCATCAAGGCGTATAGTCCGGTGGAGAGCGGACCGGTCGTTCCCCACGTGGCGCCCGCGCCGAGCGCGCAGAGGTAGCCGATGATGCGGGTGGATCGGAGGGGCGGGGGCGAAGCGGTCAGAGCCCTGGTCCCTGGCCGCCCTGTACGCGCGACTTGAGGGCGCGGTTCATCGCCTCCATGCCTTCGCGGAAGTTGGTCTCGAGCCGCGCGCCCGTGGCGGCGCCGAATCCCGGAACGGAGAGCGCGAGTCCCGTGCAGGTTACCCGGTGGATCACGTGCGTGCGATTCTCACCTTTGGGCACGATGACGAAACACTGCTCGGTGTCGCAGATGCCGCTGATCCCCGTGGCCCACAGCCAGCGCAGCTCGCGAGGCGCTTCCGCTTCGAGGACGACCGGCGTGACGGTGAGCGCGGCAGCGCCCGGCGGCTCGAGCCGCAACGTGATCGTGCCGCCTACCTCCAGGGGACCCTGCACCTGCGTGATGTAGGGATTCCACTCTTTGTAGGCGGGCAGGTTTGCGAGGACGTCCCACACGCGCTGCGGCGCGGCATGGATGTCGGCGGTCGTGCGGATCTCTTTCATAGCCCCATATTGCCCGCAGTCAGCTCACCGCGCAACACCGTGACCGCCCGGCCGCCGAGTTTCACGCGGTCGCCCTGGAGGCGCACGCGCACCGTGCCGCCGCGGGCTGACGCCTGGTAGCCGACGAGCTCCGGCCGGCCGAGCTTGGGCGTCCAGTAGGGCGCGAGCGCGCAGTGGGCCGACCCCGTGACGGGGTCCTCGTCCACGCCGGCGCGTGGCGCGAAGAAGCGCGAGACGAAGTCGTAGCCCGAGGCGGCGGCGCGGCTCGTGACGATGACGCCGCGCGCGTCCACGCGCGCGAGAGCGCCGAAATCGGGCTTGCATCCCCGGACGACATCCTCCCCGTCCACCTCGAGGAGATAGTCGAAGCGGCTGCGGCCCACGAAGCGGGGCGTGACGCCCACGGCCGCGGTGAGGCCCGCCGGTGCCGTGGCCGGCTCGGCCGGGGTGGCGGGGAAGTCCAGCTCGATCCAATCGCCGCGCCGATCGGCGGTGAGCAGACCGCTGCGCGTGTGAAACCGTGCCTGGGCTCCCGGTGGCAGGTGGCGGTCACCCCACAGCACGTGCGCGCTCGCGAGCGTCGCGTGACCGCATAAATCGATCTCCACCGCGGGCGTGAACCAGCGGAGGTCGAAGCCGTCGCTCTGACGGACGAGGAAGGCGGTTTCGGAGAGGTTCATCTCCCGCGCCACGTCCCGCATCCAGCGCGCATCGGCGGGCGCGGGGAGGAGGCAGACGGCGGCGGGGTTGCCCGCGAAGGGGCGATCGGTGAAGGCGTCGACTTGGACGATCGGCAGGCCCATGGCCTACGAATCTAGCGCCTGCGGCCCCAGTCTCGTGATGGGTGTCAGGTGTCTGGTGTCAGGGCTGTGCGAATTCGCACCGGCACCAGACACCTGACACCTATCCTGGCGCAGGAAGCCGGAACGTTGTCCTTCCGTGGAACACGCTGTTCTCGTGCCCGATCAGGAAGTGCGTCTCGAAGTCGTCGTTTCGGAGGATGAGCCGCAGGCCCTGAGCGGCGGCGGGCACGTCGAACGTGATGTCGGTCGTGTACGACGCCCCGGGAATGAGGCGGCGCTTCAAGCCGTCCACGGATCCCGGGTATTCAGTCCCCGCCGCGTCTACGAGCGCAACGTAGCGGCTGTTGGGCGAGAGCGACGCGTCTTTCCGACGGCGGCTGGAGATCGTTGCTTCGTCGAACCTCACCTTCACCGTCACCGTGTAGCGGGTTCCGCCGCTGGGCACCGCCTCGGTCTTCACCCCGGCCACCGAGTACGCGAGGTGGCAGTCGATCTCGCAAATGTGCTTCTCTTCACCGGACGCGAGCAAGCGGTCGCGGCTGGTGACGGACGCGATTACGAACAGCAGCAGGTACACGCCGGCGCCAACCGCTCCCACGACCAGCGCTGCCTTCGCGAGCGGCGCTCGCCCGGTGATGCGCGCTACGACGTAGGCCACCGCCAGGGCGCCACCGCCAAGGACAGCGCCGAGGAAGGCGAGCACCGCGAACGGGTTCAGGCCATCGGTCACCATAGGATCACTCCGAAGCGGTGGAGGTACAGGGCAGGGCGCGCAGGGCTTCCGCGCGCTCTCGTACGAGACGGCGGGCGCGACCGCGGCTCCAATTCCATGTGCGCCAATCGCCTTGCACCGCGCGGTAATCGCCCTCCGCGCCGTCGCCCCAGTGCCGCAACAGCTCCAGCGCAACGACGCAGCGATCGGGGTCCGACAAACGGGGTAAGGCGTCGAGCAGGGAAGGGACCGCGTCCGCACCCAAAGAGAGCGCGTATTTGGCGTCGAACGGTCGCTCCGCCGCGGGGCGGTGCAGGTTCGTTCGCACAATGAAGGCGTCGGGATTGAGCATGTGGAGGCCGGCGAGGACCGCGAAGCCCTGGATCAGTGCGCCGAAGGCGAACGACCCGCGTCGCCCGCGCAGTGCGGTCCACGCGAACCACACGAAGAGGCCGAGCAGATACACCATGAATGCGGTGGAGTAGAGCCGGTCCTCGGAAAGGCCGAAGGCGGCGACGTACAGGCGCATGCGCTCGAGCGCCGATGCCATCACGACCGCGAGCAGCACGAGCAGCACGCCCGCGAGGCGCCGGAACGTGGTGAGGTGTGCGGCGGTCTCGCCGCGCACGAGGTGGTCGGCGCCCATCAGCACGGGAAGTACCAGGCCGCTCGCGGTCAACAACTCGAAGAAGCCGCGCCGCGCATACTCCGCATAGGTCAGGCCGGTCGTCTCCTCGATGAGCGACGCGCCTCCAAAGAAGTACCGCAGCTGAACCACCACGAACAGCAGGAACATCAGGTTGATGAGTCCGAGCGCGGTGGCGACGGGCACGATGCCCGTCGCGCTCGCCGCTCCCGGTGTGGACAGTGCAGCAGGCCGGGCGACGAGGCTCCAGCGCAGGTAGCCGGCCGTGAGCGCCGTCCAAATCCCGATGAGGATCGTGTGCGACGCCGCGGTGCCGACGTCGAACGCGAACACATTCTGCATGACGTTGGAGAAGACACTGTCGGCCGATGCGAACAACGCACCGAAGACCACGAGCAGGGGTGCGGCGAGGAGAGCGCCGAGCCCCACGGCCCGCACGTGGCGGAAACGCCCTTCCTGCGGAATCCCGCGCCAATCGATATCCTGCCCGACGAGCATAAAGCTGCCGGCGATCGTCCCCCCGGCGGCCATCAAGCCGTCGCGCAGGTACTCGAGCGGGCGCCGGGCGGCGAGGCGAGTGCCCTGGAGACTCGCGGCGCCGAGTGCGAGCGCGATGACCATCGCGATCAGGTCGAACTGTGCGAGCACCGCGGCGTCCCGCCGCATGAACGCGGCCCCGAGCAGGACGACCGTGAGCGCGAT
>JBGPOM010000178.1:0-4827 GCA_041488075.1 Gemmatimonadota bacterium | reverse complement strand
CGCGCTCGACGCGAATTTCGCCTCGTACTTTCTGCGCGACGAGCGGCTCGAGGCGCGCAAGAACGTGGTCGCGACCAACCGGCGTAACGGCTCCGTGCTGCGCGGGCCCCATCTCGACTACTACCGGGCGGCGCGCGGCGTCCGCGATACCGTCGAGATGTTCGCCATGTCACGCCCCACCGTCCAATACCGCCAGGCGGCCGACTCGGGAGAGCCGTACGTCATCGTGGGCGACCGGCTGCGCTTCAAAGGCGACGATCGCGTGTGGGCGGGAGGCAAGGTGACGGTCGACCGCAGCGATTTCGCGTCGCGCTCCGATTCGCTGCTGCTCGACGAGACCCGCGGCTTCGGCGTCCTCGTCGGCCAGCCCCGGGTCGAGGGGAAGGGCGGCAAGACCTACACGCTCGTCGGCACGCGGATCGAGCTGGGCCTCGAGCAGCGGGAGATACGCCTGGTGAAGGCCCTGGGGCAGGGCAAGGCCACGGGGGACGATTGGACCCTCACCGCCGACACCATCCACCTGATGGTCACGGAGCGCAAGCTCCAGCAGGCGTTCGCGTGGGGAGGCAAGTCGCGCGCCCACGCGGTGTCGAGCCTGCATACGATCGAGGCGGATTCGATCGCCGTCGACACGCCGGATGAGGTCCTCACGGAAACCCGCGCGTTCGGGCACGCGCTCTCGCGCGCCAAGCGCGACTCCACCGCCCCCGCCGCCGACGTCGACTGGATCGCGGGCGACTCGCTGACCGCCCGGTTCGCCCAGGAACGGGACTCGGTGGGCCGCGACCATTCGCGGCTGCAGCAGATCCTGGCCCGCGGGGCGGCGCGCGCCCTCACCCACCACTTCGACGACCGCGACTCGACCGCCGCGCCGTCGATCAACTACTCACGCGGCCAGCGTATCGCGGTGGTTCTGCGCGGCGCGAAGATCGACCGCGTCGTCGTCGCCGGCACCGCCGACGGCGTGCACCTCGAGCCGCGGCCGCCTGCGCCCCCCGCGCCCCCCGATACGACGAAAAAGAAACCATGAGCACCGCCGACCGGCTCGCCGATCTGCTCGCCACGCGCGACTCGTCGCTCGCCCTCGCGGCCGCGGCACTCGCGCGCATCGCCGACGCGCAGGGCCGCGCCCCCTTCAGCGAGCTCGCGGTCGCCTACCGCGAGGAGTTCCTGAAGCTGCGTGCCCATAGCATGGGCTCGGCGCTCCCGCCGTCCGAAGCGGGAAGCCTGTCGGTCGATGAAGCGCGCACCTATCTCTCGACGTCGGTGCTGCCGCGGCTCGGCACACTCAAGGTGCTGATGCTCCCGGCGGGCGCGCTGTGGAGCGAAGCCCCGGTGGGATTCGCGCCCGACGTGTGGGCCGATATGCCCGCCGAGCGCGAGGCGGCGGCCCGGCGCTTCCTCGAGATTGCCGAGCAGACCCTCGCGCGCAGTGAGGCGGTGAGCGGCGAGCATCCGGCCGTGCGGGGCGCGAGCCGGCTCGAAGCGCAGCATCTCGTCAAGACCTACAAGAGCCGCCGCGTGGTGAACGACGTGTCGGTGGACCTCGCGCAGGGAGAGATCGTGGGCCTGCTGGGCCCGAACGGGGCGGGGAAGACGACGTGCTTTTACATGATCACCGGGCTCATCCGCCCCGAGGAGGGCCGTATCCTGCTGGACGAGCACGACATCACCGCTGAGCCGATGTACCGCAGGGCGCGGGCGGGGATCGGTTACCTGGCCCAGGAGCCGTCGGTGTTCCGCAAGCTGAGCGTGGAAGACAACGTCCTCGCGATCCTCGAGACGCTGCCGCTCGAGGTGACCGAGCGGCGGCGCCGCCTGGAGCGGCTGCTCGACGAGCTGGCGATCAAGCACTTGCGCAGCCAGATGGCCTACCAGCTGTCCGGGGGCGAGCGGCGGCGGCTCGAGATCACGCGCGCGCTCGTCACGGAGCCCAAGTTCCTGCTGCTCGACGAACCGTTCGCGGGGGTGGACCCGATCGCCGTGAACGACATCCAGACGATCGTCGCCGGCCTGCGGCATCGCGGCATCGGCGTGCTCATCACGGACCACAACGTGGAGCAGACGCTCGATATCGTGGACCGCGCCTACATCATGTTCGAGGGCCGCGTGCAGGTCGGGGGCACGGTCCGCGAGCTGGTGTTCGACGACCGCGTCGCCGACCTCTATCTCGGGCCCACCCTGACCGCGCGCCTGCGCGCGCGCCTGACTCAAGCCGCATGAAGACCGGCCTGCACCAGCACACGGCCCTCCGCCAGGACCTGCGGATCAATCCTCGCCTCTATCAGGCGATGGATCTCCTCTACATGCCGCTGCTGGACCTGCAGCAGCACTTGAAGCAGGAGCTGCTGGGCAATCCGTTCCTCGAGATGCTCGAGCCGGAGGAGGAGACCGAAGCGCCCGCCCCCGAGCAGCAGCCCGCCGAGAAGGAAAAGTCGGGAGACGACGAGCCGGACTGGGAGAGCATCCTGCTGGAGGACCGCACCGAGCACGGCGTGCCGAGCGGTACCCTGGGTGGCGCGGTCGAGTACGTGGAGCCGGTGACGGTCGAGACCAAGGACCTGATCGACTACTTGCGCGAGCAGACGCGCATGCTCGACCTCACGCCGCGCCAACAGCTGCTCGCGGAGGAGTTCCTCGGCAACATCGGGGAGGATGGGTACCTCCAGGCGAGCCTGGAGGAAATCATGAAGGGCGCGAACCAGCTGCTCGAGGAGTACGAAGCCGAGTCGGAGCTGGACCTGAACGTCGCGGCTTATACCCTCGCCGAGGCGGAGGAGATGCTGCGCATCATCCAGCAGCTCGACCCCCCCGGCATCGGGGCGCGCAACCTGCGCGAGTGCCTGCTGCTACAGCTCGAGAACCAGAAGCGGACAGACACCCTGGTCTACCGCCTCGTCAAGGAGGCGTTCGATGACCTCATCGCGCACCGCTGGAGCGATCTGGGAAAGCGCTTTGGACTCGCGCCCGACGAGGTACAGCACGCCGCCGACGAGCTGGCGCGGCTCGACCCCAAGCCCGGTCTCCAGCACTCGGCGGGGAACGATGTGTACATCATCCCCGATCTGATCGTCCAGAAAGTCGACGACAAGTACCACGTCTTCCTGAACGACGGCGGCCTGCCGCGGCTGCGCATCTCCCGCACCTATCAGGATATCGCCCGCGACAAGAAGAAATACGACGTGGCGAGCAAGGAGTTCATCAACCAGCGCCTGAACAGCGCCCACTGGATGATCCAGGCGATCGAGCAGCGCCGCCAGACGATGCTCAAGGTGATGAACTTCATCGTCGACCGGCAGCGGGACTTCTTCGAGAAGGGGATCGAGTACCTGAAGCCCCTCACGCTGCGCGAGGTGGCGGACGTCATCAGCATGCACGAGAGCACCGTGAGCCGGGTGACGAACGAGAAGTACGTCCAGACCCCGCGCGGCCTCCTGCCGCTCAAGTTCTTCTTCTCGAGCGGCCTCACGACCACCACCGGCGAGGACGCGAGCGCCCGGTCGATCAAGGCCCAGATCGAGAAACTGGTGGCCGACGAGAACCCGAAGGTGCCGCTCACCGACCAGCAGATCGTCCAGATGTTCGAGCAGCGCGGGGTGAGGATCGCCCGGCGTACCGTCGCCAAGTACCGGGATCAGCTCGGCATCCTCCCCGCCCGGATGCGCAAGCGCCTATGAGCCTCGCCACCAGCTCCACGCTTCCCGAAGTCAGCGTGCTCGTCCCCGCCAAGGACGAAGCCGAGAACCTCCCCGAGTTCGTGCGACTCACCCGCGAGGCGCTGCTGCCGCTCCCGTACGCCTGCGAGGTCGTGATCGTGAACGACGGCAGCCACGACGGCACGGCACGGGTGCTCGACGAGCTCGCCGCGAAGCATCCGTTCGTGCGCGTCGTGACCCACCGCGCGCAACGCGGGATCGCCGACGCGCTCAAGTCGGGCGCCGATGCCGCCCGCGGCCGCGTGCTGGTGTTCTATCCCGCCGATTTGCAGTACCTCCCCGCCGAGATCCCGGGGCTCGTCGCGCCCATCCTGAATGGCCAGGCCGACATCGTGACCGGGGCGAAGCAGGGGACCTACGAGAAGCGCTTCGTCTCGGGGGTCTACAACACCCTGTGCCGCTGGCTCTTCGGCGTGCGCGTCACGGATCTGAACTCGGTGAAGGCGTACCGCCGCGAGGTGATGGACGCCCTCCCCACGCGGCCCGATTGGCACCGCTTCATGGTGGTGATCGCGGCGGCGCAAGGGTTCCGGCTGGCGGAGCGTCCGGTGCCGCTGCATCCGCGGCGCGCGGGGAAGACCAAGTTCGGTCTGGGACGTATCCCCGTCGGCGTGCTCGACCTGCTGTCGGTGTGGTTCCAGCTGCGCTTCGGCCGTAAGCCGATGCTGTTCTTCGGCGTCTCAGGGGCGCTGCTCCTCGTCCTCGGGTTCGCGGTGGGCGTCTACGCGTTGGTCGAGCGGTACGTCTACGGGGTCGGATTTCGACCCATCTTGAACCTGATCATGCTGCTGGTGCTGTCCGGACTGATCCTCTTCGGCTTCGGGTTCGTGGGGGAAATGGTGGCCGGCGTGCGCGAGGAGCTGCGGGCCGTCGAGCGCGACCGGGAGCGGCTGCGGGCGCGGGGGGGCCACCGCTAGCCGGGGGGGGGCATGCCGAGCACCGACCAAGTCAAAGCCTGGTACAACGAGCACTACTCCGCCAAGGGGCTACAGAGCATGCGCCCCGCGGCGGCCTACCCGGTGTTCCTGGACCTCCTGGACGTGCGCCCCGGGACCCGGCTACTCGACGTGAGCTGCGGCTCCGGCTTCCTGCTCGAGGCCGCGCGCGCGCG
>JBGPOM010000177.1:0-4827 GCA_041488075.1 Gemmatimonadota bacterium | reverse complement strand
GCGGAGGTCTACCGCACCGTTCCGGTGCGGGGGGGGTGGTGGAAGCGGGCTCTCGCCTTTGCGGGGCCCGGCTACCTGGTGGCGGTGGGCTACATGGACCCGGGGAATTGGGCCACCGATCTCGCGGGGGGCGCCCGCTTCGGATACACGCTGCTCTCCGTGATCCTGCTCTCGAACCTCATGGCGATCCTGCTCCAGGGCCTCGCCGCGAAGCTCGGGATCGTGACCGGTCGCGACCTGGCGCAGGCGTGCCGCGATCACTACTCGCGCCCGGTGTCGCTCTTGCTCTGGGCGATCTGCGAGATCGCGATCGCCGCTTGCGACCTGGCCGAAGTGATCGGCTCGGCGATCGCGCTGAATCTGCTGTTCGGCATTCCGCTGCCGTGGGGCATCGCGATCACGTCGCTCGACGTGCTGCTGGTGCTCTACCTCCAGCACCGCGGCTTCCGGCTGCTCGAGGCGCTCGTGACGGCGCTCATCGCCACGATCGCCGGCTGCTTCCTGTTCGAGATTCTGATTTCCAAGCCCGATCTCGCTGGCGTGGTCGCCGGCTTCGTGCCCAGTGCCTCCATCCTCGCCGACCCCGACAAGCTCTACATCGCCATCGGCATCCTGGGCGCGACGGTGATGCCGCACAACCTCTACCTCCACTCGTCCATCGTGCAGACGCGCAGCTACGAAGAGACGCCGGCGGGGAAGAAGGAGGCGGTGCAATTCGCCTTCCTCGACTCGACGGTCGCGCTCACGTTCGCGCTGTTCATCAACGCGGCGATCCTCATCGTGGCCGCGGCCACGTTCCATCGCGCCGGCGAGACGGGCGTCGCCGAAATCCAGGACGCCTACCGGCTGCTGACGCCGCTGCTCGGCGTCACGGGGGCGAGCGCCGTCTTCGCGTTTGCGCTCCTCGCCTCGGGCCAGAACTCGACGCTCACGGGGACGCTGGCGGGCCAGATCGTGATGGAGGGGTTCCTGAACATCCGGATCCGGCCGTGGCTGCGCCGGTTGATCACCCGGCTGATCGCGATTGTCCCGGCGGCCCTGACGGCTATCTTCTTCGGGGTCCACGGTACCGCCCAACTCCTGATCCTCAGCCAGGTGATCCTCAGCCTACAGCTCTCCTTCGCCGTGTTCCCGCTGGTCCGGTTCACCTCCGACCGCCTGAAGATGGGCGAGTTCGTGAATCCGTTCTGGCTCAAGACGCTCGCCTACGCGGTCGCCGTGGCGATCGCGGGCTTCAATGCCTGGCTCCTGGTCCAGATCTTCGGCGGGTTGATCTAGCCGATGTACACGCGCATCCTCGTGCCGCTCGAGCATTCTCCCGCCGACCAGACCATTCTGCTGCACGTCACCGGCCTAGCCAAGTTGTGCGGAGCGGAAGTGATTCTGTTGCACGTCGCCGATGGATGGGCGGCTCGCAACATGCAGCAGCTGAACCTGCGGGAGTCGGAGGAGATGAAAGACGACCGGGCCTACCTGGAGCGGGTGTGCGAGGCGCTGCGCGGGGCTGGGGTGGAGGCCGACGCCGTGCTGGCGGCGGGCGACCCGGCGAAGGAGATCGCGGCCGCGGCAGAGCGGGAGAAGTGCGACCTCATCGCGCTGGCGACGCACGGCCACCGGCTGCTCGAGGACGTGGTTCGCGGCAGTACCGCGACAGCATTGCGACACATCACCCGCATCCCCATCCTGATGGTGCGGGCCGAGCCTTAGTCCGGTCCCGCCGCCCGCGACTGCTCGAGCGCGCGTAGGATGGCGGCGAGCCGGCGATCGCGCGCCTCCCGCAGCATCTCGACCCTTCCGGAGTACGCCTTCTCGATCGCCTGCGTGAGCCGTCGCTGCTCGCCCGGCTGGAGCTTCTGCCAGGTGGCCAGGTTTCCTTCCCACAGCCGCTCGAACGAAGCCAGGAGGTGTTGCAGGAACGCGGTCACCCCTCCCTGGCCCGCGGCCAGGTGATACGTCAGGTGGGGACCGGCGGAGGCCCAGCCGAGGGCGGGGCCGAGCGAGACGGCGCGATCGAGGTCGGGCACGTCGATGACGCCCTGCAGCACGAGATCGATGCATTCGCGCCAGACCGCTGCGGCGATCCGGCCCACGACGTACCCCGGCACCGGTTTTCGGATGAGGATCGGCATGCGGCCCAGCGCCCGCAGGTAGGCCAGCGCGCGCTCCACCGCCGCCGGCGCGGTCCGCTCCCCTGGCACGACCTCGACGAGCGGGATGAGCTCGGGCGGGTTCAAGGGGTGCGCCACCAGACAACGATCCAGGCGGCGGCAACGGTTGAAGATGTCGGACGGCGGCAGGCTGCCCGACGAGCTGGTGAGGAGTGCGTCGGGCGCGGCGACGAGCTCGATCGACTCGAACAGCTTCTGCTTGGCGACGGGGTCTTCGGCGATCGCCTCGACCACCCAGTCGGCGTCTTTCACCGCCTGGAGCAGGCTCCGCGCCTGGGAGAATTCCTGGAGGCCGCGCTCCACCATCCCCTTGGTCGCGCGGTCGAGCTCCACGAGGGCTTGGGCCCGCCGCGGCACCTCGGTGAACGCGCGCTCGGTGATGCGCGGGTTCATGTCGAACATCGCGACGGGCCACCCCGCAGTGGCACACAGCGCCGCCCAGCCGACCCCGATCTCCCCCGCGCCGATGACCGCCACCTTGCGCGGCATCATACGCCCGCGCCCTCCGGAACGAGCCACGGGAGCACCCGCTCGAACAGGCACCGCCGCACCGGCGCAGGCCGCACTTGCAGCGCGACCCGCGCCATCGACCCCTTGGGATCGAGCCGGGTGCGCCCGCGGTCGTCGCCCGCATCGAGATCCACGGTGAGCCGCAGGTCCTGGAACCCGAGCACGTCGGGCTGGAGCAGCGCCGCGATCGCGAGCACGTCGTTCACGACCACTCCCTCGAGCTTCTCGTACTTGCGATGGAACTCGACGTAGAACCGCAGCGCATCGTGCAGCCAGGTTGCGAGCGGACTGCCGGCGTGCGCCAGGCGCTCCACCTCCGTCGCCGTCACGATGAGCTTGCGCGTGACGTCGAGGCCGATCATCTCCGTGGGCAGCTCGGCGGCCAGTACGATGGCGAGCGCTTCGGGGTCGCACCAGGCGTTGAATTCGGAGTGGGGGCCAGTGTTGCCGCGCGCCTCGATGTTGCCGATCATCGCCACGTGGCGCGCGACTTTGGCGCGCACCAGCGCGGGGTCGCTCCGCAGCGCCAGCGCCAGGCTCGTCACCGGGCCGAGCGTCACGAGCGTCACGGGCTCCGGTTGCGCGGCGAGCAGGCGGTCGAGCGGCTTCATCCAGTCGAGGATCACCCCCGCCTCCGGCAGCTCGGCGTAGCCCAGCCCCGACGGGCCGTGCGTCTCGAGCGCCACGGCCAGCTGGCGCCTGAGCGGCCGCCGCGCGCCGACGGCGATCGACACGCGCTTGCCCGCGCGGCGCACGATCTCGACGGCGTTGCGGTGGGCGTTCTCGACCACCGTGTTGCCGTAGGAGACCGAAATGCCGCGCACGTCCAGCTCGGGCGAGGTGAGCGCGAGCAAGAGGGCGAGACAATCGTCGATGCCGGGGTCGGTGTCGATAACTACGGGGAGTGAGGCGTGGGGCGTGGGTTGTGTCACGGCTCAAGGCTAGCGCGCCGGAAGCGCGAACGCCACAATCGCGTCGCCCGCCCCGAACGGCCCGCCGCCCCCCGCCGCGATCACGACGAACTGCCGCCCGCCTGCCTCATAGGTCATGGGCGTGGCGCGGGCGCCCGCAGGCAGCGCCGCTTTCCACAGCTCCCGGCCTGTCTCCACGTCGAACGCGCGGATCGCGCGGTCGAGCGTCGCCCCGATGAACACCAGTCCGCCCTCCGTCAGGATGGGCCCGCCGAGGTTCGGAGAGCCCCAATCGGGCGCTGCGCCCATCGTGCCGAGCGGCACGTTCCAGACGATCGCACCCGTCGTGAGACTCACCGCGACCAGCGCCCCGAACGGGGGCGGCGTGCAGGGCAGGCCGGCCGGGCCCATGAGCAGGCGGCGGCGCATGACGTACGGCGTCCCGTGCATGCGCGTGTACTCGAAGTCGGTGCGGCCCCGCTGCGCGTCCTCGCGCCGCATGCTGTCGCCGTTGAATCCAGCGGCGGGGATGAGCTGCACCATCGTCGCCACGCGGTTCACGGGCACCACGGCGATCCCCCGGCGCTCGTCGGCCGCGACGCCGCCCCAGTGCGCCCCACCGATGTTGGACGGTGCGTCCAGCGTGCCTTGCAGGCTGGGCGGCGTGAAGGGCCCTTCGTTGCGCAGCCCGGCGATCGTCGCGCGGCAGGCCGCGCGGGCTTCGGGCGTGGGACCCCACGCATCGTCGGGTGTGTAACGCTGCGGGGAGAGGGGCGGGGTCAGCGCAGTGAACGGCTGGGTCGGCGACGCCGTTTCGCCGGGGACATCGCTCGCCGGCACCGGGCGCTCCTCGACCGGGAACAGCGGCGTTCCGGTCTCGCGGTCGAGCACGAAGAGCATGCCTGACTTGGTCGCCTGGAGCACCGCCGCAATGCGAGCGGCGCCGCGCGTCACCGTGACCAGCGCGGGCGGCGACGCGTTGTCGTAGTCCCACAGGTCGTGGTGCACCGTCTGGAAATGCCAGACGACCCGGCCGGTCGACGCGCGCAGGGCCACGATCGAATTGGCGTAGCGGTTCTCGCCGGGCCGCAGTCCCCCGTAGTAGTCCGGCGCAGGGCTCGACGTGGGGAGGAACACGAGATCGCGCGCCGGGTCCGCCACCATGATCGACCACACATTGGCGGCGCCGGTGCCAGCGGCACTGCCGCCCTGCCAGGTGCGCCAGGCCGGGTCGGTCG
>JBGPOM010000176.1:0-4829 GCA_041488075.1 Gemmatimonadota bacterium | reverse complement strand
GGCGCTGATGGAAGGGACGCGCCCGATGCTGGTCGAAATCCAGGCGCTCGCCTCGAAGGCCGGGTTCGGCACGCCGCAACGCGTGGCGACGGGACTCGACCACCGGCGGCTTGCCGTGCTGCTCGCGGTGCTCGAGCGCCGCGGCGGCCTCCCGTTCGGCAACCTCGACGTGTTCGTGAACGTCACGGGGGGCATGCGCCTCGCCGAGCCGTCCACCGACCTCGCGGTCCTCGCCGCACTCGTGTCGAGCGTGCACGATCGACCGGTCCCCGGGGATGCGCTCTTCCTCGGCGAGGTGGGGTTGGGCGGAGAGGTGCGGCCGGTCGCGGGCGTTGAGCGCCGCCTCGCGGAGGCCTCGCGGCAGGGGTTCCGCCGCGTGTTCCTCTCGGCGCGCTCGCGCGTCGCCGGCGGCGGGCTGGACGTGGTGGGGTTGGAGAGCATCGGTGAGCTCGCCCGCCGCCTCGCCGCCTGACGTCGGGGTCGTCGTCGTGGCGGCGGGGGCTGGCGTGCGCGCCGGCCCCGGCGAGCCGAAGCAGTTCCGCCCCATCCTCGGCGTCCCGATGCTGCTGCGCGCCCTCCGCCCCTTTACCTCGCATCCCGAGGTGCTGCACGTGGTCGTCGTCCTCCCGCCGGCGTACGTCGAACACCCCCCCGAGTGGTTGGGGAAGGTGCGGGGCGAGCGGCTCGCGCTGGTCGCCGGCGGCGCCCAACGCGCCGACTCGGTGCGCGCGGGGCTCGCGGCGCTCCCGCCCGACGCGGCCGTGATCCTGGTGCACGACGCGGCGCGGCCGTTCGTGACCCGGGGAACCATCGACGTCGTGATCGCCCGGGCGCGCGGCGGGGTTGGGGCCGTAGCGGCAGTACCGGTCGGCGACACCCTGAAGGAAGTGACGGATGTCGGCGGCACCCACATCGCGCGCACGGTGTCCCGCGACCGGATGTGGCGCGCCCAGACCCCCCAAGGATTCCCTCGCCCGATGCTCGAGGCGGCCTACGCCCGGCCGGCGGCCGAGCCCGCGCCCACCGACGACGGCGAAGTGTGCGAGCGTGCCGGGTTTCCGGTCGACGTCGTCACCGACTCCCCGCACAACCTGAAGATCACGACCACCGACGACTTCCGGATCGCCGAGGCACTGGCGCGTGAGCTGCGGTGAACCCGGTTCCGTTCCGGAGCGCCACGGAGGTGGCCGCGGCGATTCCACTCGTGGCGGCGCATCTCGGGGCGGGCGGCCTGCTGGGCTACCCCACCGAGACGGTCTACGGCTTGGGATCCCGCGCCGTGGAGCGCGACGTGGCGGCCCTGTCGGCGCTCAAAGGCCGGCCCGCCGGCAAACCCTTCCTCTTGTTGATCAGCGATCGGGCGATGGCGGAAGCGCAGGGACTGGCGTTCAACGCCTCCGCGGACGCGCTGGCCCGGGCCTTTTGGCCGGGACCGCTGACGCTCGTGCTGCCCGGCGGCTCGGGGCGCCTGCCCGACCTGCTGCGGGGCCCCGAGGGTGGGATCGCCGTGCGCTGGACGTCGCACCCGGGGATCGCCCGGCTCGTAGCGGCGCTGCGAGAGCCGTTGACGTCGACATCGGCGAACCTCCCGGGGAACCAGCCCGCGCCCGGCGCCGCGGCCATCGTGCGCGATTTCCGGGCGGCGGTCGAGGCGGGAAAGCTCCTCGTGCTCGACGGCGGCGTGCTGGGCAACCGGCCGCCGTCCACCGTGGTCGACTGCACGCAGCCGGGGGCACGGCTGGTGCGTGAGGGCGCCGTGACGCTCGGCGAGCTGCGGCGCGCGGCGGGGCGGCTCGCGCCGTGATCAAGCACGTCCTCCTCGTGTGCACCGGCAACATCTGCCGCAGCCCGCTCGCCGAGGCCTTCCTGCTGCGCGCGCTCAAGGAGCGTGGCATCGAGGGCGTCGCCGTCACGTCCGCCGGCACCGGAGCGTGGGACGGCGCGCCCGCCTCCGAGGGCGCGTACCTCGTCGGTCTCGAACGCGGGCTCGACCTCTCCGCGCACCGCGCCCGGCTCCTGACCCGCGAGCTCGTCGACCAGGCCGACGTGATCCTGACGATGGCCCGCCACCACCGCGCCCGCGTGGACGAGCTGGGCGGCGACGGCCGGGTGTTCGTGCTGGGCGAGTTCGGCGGCCGTGAGGGCGACCACGCTGAAGTCAGCGATCCGTTCGGCGGCGACCTGGACGTGTATCGCGACACCTGCGTAGAGCTCGAAGCCCTCGTGGCGGCCACGGTGGAGCGATTGGCGACCGAGGGGGGGGGGGCCCGTGGAGATCAGCGCTAACACACGGCTGCTCGCGATCATCGGGGATCCCGTCGCCCATTCCCTCTCGCCGGCGATGCACAACGCCGCCTGCCGCGCGCTCGGGCTGGACGCGATCTACCTCGCGTTGCGCGTCCCTGCGGCAGGGCTCTCCACCGTGCTCCAGGCTCTGGCGGCGACGGGAGCGGCGGGGAACGTGACCGTGCCGCACAAGGCGGCGGTGGAACGATCCGTCGCGCGGAAAACGGATGTCTGCGGCCGGACGGGGGCGTGCAATACGTTCTGGATCGAGGACGGCGTGCTGGTGGGGGACAATACCGATGTGGCGGGAGTGCGCGCCGCCCTGGCGGGGGTCGGTGTTGACGGCGGTCGCTGGCTCGTGATCGGAACGGGTGGCTCGGCGCGGGCCGTGGCGATCGCGGCGGCGGACGCGGGCGCCGCGCTGTGGGTGCGCTCCCGCCACCCCGACCGGGCACGCGCGTTCGCCGACTGGGCGAAACGGCTCGGCGGGCGGGCCGAAGCGGCGCACGGGCCGATCGAGGCGGACGTCGCCGTGAACGCGACGCCGCTCGGCCTCAGCGAGCGCGACCCGCTGCCGATCGAACCCAAGGACCTGGGCGGAGTACGCGTGGCGCTCGATCTGGTGTACGCGCGCGGCGGAACGCGCTGGGTGCGCGGCTTGCGCGAACGGGGGCAGGGGATGGTCGCGTGCGACGGGCGGGAGGTGCTCGTGGGGCAGGGCGCCGCGGCGTTCCGCCGGTTCTTCCCCGGGGTTGCCGCCCCCGTCGAGGTGATGCGCGCGGCGGTCGAGCGCGCACTCCGTGCCTAGCGCCCTCGAGCAGCTGCTGCTCCCGGCGGAGTGCCTGTTGTGCCACGGCCTCCTCGCCCAGCGGGACGCGGCGCGCATCGTTTGCCCCGTTTGCCGGCACCGCTGGCGCCCCGTCCGCCCCCCATGGTGCGAACGCTGCGGGCAGCCCGAGCCCCATTTCGGCCCCTGCCGCCTCTGTGCCGGCTGGCCCGCGGCGCTGACCGCGGTGCGGTCCGCCGTCTGGCTGGCGGACGGGGCGCGGGAAGCCGTGCATGCCCTCAAGTACGGCCGCCTGCCGCGCATCGCCGACGATCTGGCGGTCGCGATGGCGGGGGTCGCGCTGCCGGCCGGCGCCGCGTCGGCGCTGGTGCCGATTCCTCTCGCCCCCAAGCGGCTGCGCGAGCGCGGCTACAATCAGAGCGACGTCCTGGCGCTGGCGCTCGCCCGCCACTGGCGGCTGCCGGTCCTGCGCGACATCCTCACGCGCGTGCGCGAAACCGCCACGCAGACGGCGTTGACACCGGAGACGCGCCTGGCGAATGTGGCGGGGGCGTTTGCGGCCACGAACTCGGGTGGGGGTCGATTAACCCCGGGCTGGCAGCCCGGGGTTAACGCACCCCCACCCGCCTATGTGCTGGTCGACGACGTGTTCACCACCGGCGCCACGCTGGCCGAGGCGGCGCGGGCGCTGGAACAGGCGGGGGCGCGGGCCGTCCTGGGCGTCACCTTCGGCCGCGCGATCATTCCGGACTTCACCTAGGGAGCGGACATGGCGGTTCGGGTCGGGATCAACGGGTTCGGTCGCATCGGGCGCAACGTGCTGCGGGCGGCCACCATGGCCAAGCAGGGAGAGCTCGAGTTCGTGGCGGTGAACGACATCACCGACACCAAGACGCTCGCGCATCTCCTGAAGTACGACTCCATACACGGGCGTTTCCCGGGTACCGTGGCGGCGAAGGGCGATGCCCTGATCGTGAACGGGCGGGAGATCAAGGTTTCCGCGATCAAGGAGCCGGACAAGCTGCCGTGGAAGGAGCTGGGCGTCGAGCTGGTGCTGGAGAGCACGGGTCGCTTCACCGATCGTGACTCAGCCGCGAAGCATCTGGCCGCCGGCGCCAAGAAGGTCGTGATCTCGGCCCCGGCGAAGGGCGAGGACATCACGATCGTGATGGGCGTGAACCACGAGAAGTACGACCCCGCCAAGCATCACGTGATCTCGAACGCCTCGTGCACGACCAACTGCCTCGTGCCCGTCGTGAAAGTCGTGCTGGACAACTGGGGCTTCACGCACGGGTTCATGACCACCGTGCACAGCTATACCAATGACCAGCAGATTCTGGACCTGCCGCACAAGGACCTGCGGCGCGCCCGGGCCGCCGCCCTCAGCATCATCCCCACCACGACGGGGGCGGCGAAGGCCACGGGCCTCGTGCTGCCCGAGGTCAAGGGCAAGATCGACGGCGTCTCGCTCCGCGTCCCGACGCCCGACGTTTCCCTCGTGGACCTCACGGCTGACGTGGAGAAACGCACCACGATCGAGGAGGTGAATGCCGCGTTCAAGCGGGCGGCGCAAGGCGCCCTGAAGGGCATTCTCGACGTGTCCGACGAGCCCCTCGTGTCGGTGGACTACGTCGGCAGCCTGTTTTCGAGCGTGGTGGACGCGCTCTCGACCAACGTGATCGACGGTACGCTGGTGCACGTCTCGTCGTGGTACGACAACGAGATGGGCTACTCGGCGCGCTGCGTGGACCTGCTG
>JBGPOM010000175.1:0-4846 GCA_041488075.1 Gemmatimonadota bacterium | reverse complement strand
TGCTGCTCGAGTCCCCCGGCGAGCCGCTGTTCCCGTTCGAGCTGGTGCGCACCAGTCCCGAGGCGTCGGTTGTCCTGGACGCGTCGCGGGCGCGGCCGCGCACCGAGCTGGCATACGTCACGCAGGGCGTCACGTGGGAGGCCCTCTATCAGGTGGTTCTGATAGGTGCCAGGTGTCAGGTGTCAGGCACCGCAACCGTCACTTCGCAATCGCTCCGGGCCGACAGCGCGGACGTGCAGCTCGTGGCGGGGGCGATCCAGCGGGCGCGCGCGCCGAAGGCGATGGCGGCGATGGAAGGCATCGCGATGCGCGCGCAGGCCGCGCCGGCGGACGCCTACGCCAGCGAGGAAGCGGTCGGCGAGACGCACGTCTACCAGCTCCCCGGCCGCCTGACGATCGAGCCCGGCGTGCCCGTCGCCACCGCCATGTTCCCCCGCGCCAGCGCGGCCTACACGCAGGAGCTGATCGTTCCCGGCGTGCTGCCCTGGCGCGGGTGGATCGGGCAGTCGCCCGAGCCGAACCGCTTGCCGGTGCAGGTGTGGTACACGCTCAAGCGAGCGCGCGCCACGCCGTTTGGCGACCGGCCGCTGCCCGCAGGCACCGTCCAGCTCTACCAGGCCGACTCGAGCGGCCGCGTGCAGCTCATCGGCGAGGCGGCGAACGACCACACCGCTCCGGGCCGCGACTTGCGCCTGCAGTCGGGGGACGCGTTCGACGTCACCGCCGAGCGGGTGCAGACCGACTTCACGCAGGAAGCGCTCCCCCCGATCCGCCGCGGCCTCGCGAACCGCCAGCGGGTGACGGCCGCCTACCGCGTGACGATCAGCAATGCCAAGGCCGAGCCGGTGACGGTGGACGTGCGCGAGGCGCGGTATGGCGAGTGGAAGATCGTGGAGAGCAGCGTGCCGCCCGAGAAACTGTCGGCGACCGAGCAGCGCTTCCGCGTCGTCGTGCCCGCCAACGGCGAGGCGACGCTCACGTACACCGTGCAGATGGAATCGTGACCGTCCAGCTGTTGCACGTCGCGGATCTGCACTTCGGCGTCGTCGCCGACATCCGCCAGATCGAGGCGCTCGAAGCGATGCTCCCCGACCTGCGGCCCGATGCCGTGGTGATCGCCGGGGACGTGTCGCAGCGCGCGCGGCACGGGGAGTTCCAGCGCGCGCGCGCTTTCGCGCGCACCGCGGCGCAGACCGCGCCCGTGCTCGCGATCCCGGGAAACCACGACGTGCAGTGGTGGCGGCGGCCGTTCATCCCGTTCGGGAAGGACGCCGTGTACGCGAAGTATTGCCGCTATTTCGGGGACGATCTCGCCCCGACGCTGACCATCCCCGGTGCCGCGGTGATCGCCTCGGCGCTCACCTCCCACGGCGTGGCGTGGGGCTCCCTGACCACGCAGGTGCGCGACATCGCGGTGAAGGGCCACCTCCCCAAGGCCGAGATGCTGCGGGTGCGGCGCGTGTTCGCCGAGGCGGGCGCGGGGCTGGCGCGCGTGCTCGTCGTGCACCACAACGTGCTGCGCGGGGAGATCTCCCATCGGATGGGGCTGGCCCGCTGGCGGCAAGCCCAGCGGCACATCGCGGAATCGGGGGCGGACGTCGTGCTGTGCGCGCACGATCATCAGGAGGGTGCCGACGTCCTGGACGGCCGGGTCGTCGTCTCGACGGCGGGGACGCTGTCCACGCGATCGCGGGGCGGCCGGCCCTCCAGTTTCAATTTCGTCACGATAGAGCCCACCGCGGTCCACATCACCTTTTTCCGCTGGGAAGCGGAGCGAGGCCGCTTCCGCGCCTCCGACACCTTCGCGTTCGCACGCGGGCAGGGCGGGGTGGAAAGGCGGGACCTGCTCCCGGCGGCGCCGGCATAGCTCGAGCTTGGTCCACCCCGGGCTCGCGCCCGGGGTCAGTCTGACACCGGTGAGGGGGTTAGGGAATCGCCGCCGGTCGCTTAGCTTGACTGACCCCGGGCGCCAGCCCGGGGATCACCAAAGGGACGGTCTCGAAACCGAGGTCCACACATGGCCCCCAAGTTCCAAGGGGTAGACTTCTACGACATCGACGGCCTGTTGAACGAAGAAGAGCGGGCCGTGCGCGACACCGTTCGCGCCTGGGTGGACGACAACCTGATGCCCGTGATCGGCGAGGCGTACCTCGCGGGCAAGTTTCCCAAACAACTCGTCCCCGGGATGGCGGAGCTGGGGCTGTTCGGGGCGAACCTGCCGGAGGAGTACGGCTGCGCCGGCCTCAACAACGTCGCCTACGGGCTGATCATGCAGGAGCTGGAGCGCGGCGACTCCGGGGTGCGGTCGTTCGCGTCGGTGCAAGGCGCGCTGGTGATGTACCCGATCTACGCCTTCGGCTCGGACGAGCAGAAGAAAGCGTGGCTTCCCCAGATGGCGAGCGGCAAGGTGATCGGCTGCTTCGGGCTCACCGAGCCCGACTACGGCTCGAACCCCGCGGGAATGATCACCGTCGCCAAGGAGACGAAGGACGGCTGGGTCCTGAACGGCGCCAAGATGTGGATCACCAACGGCTCGACGGCGCAGGTCGCGATCGTGTGGGCCAAGACGGGCAAGCTCGACGACGTGGAGTCGATCCGCGGCTTTCTCGTCCCGACCGACGCGAAAGGGTTCTCGGCCAAAGACCAGAAGGGCAAGCTCTCGCTGCGGGCCAGCGACACCAGCGAGCTGGTGCTGCAGGACGTGCAGGTGCCGAAGACCGCGATCCTTCCCAAGTCGGGCGGTCTCAAGTCCCCGCTGATGTGCCTCACGCAGGCGCGCTACGGCATCGCCTGGGGCGCGGTGGGTGCGGCGATGGCGTGCTACGACGAAGCGGTGAGCTACGCGAAGAACCGCACGATGTTCGGCAAGCCGATCGGCGGGTTCCAGCTGCAGCAGGCGCGGCTCGCCGAGATGCTCAGCGAGATCACCAAGGCGCAGCTCTTGTGCTTGCAGCTTGGCCGCCTGAAAGACCAAGGGAAGGCGACACCCCAGCAGGTGTCGCTCGCCAAGCGCAACAACGTCAGCATCGCCACCGACATCGCCCGCGAGGCGCGGCGGCTGCTCGGCGCGAACGGCATCCTGGCCGAATACCAGGCGATGCGCCACCTGGCAAACCTCGAATCGGTGTACACCTACGAGGGAACGCACGACATCCACACCTTGATTTTGGGCCAGGAAATCACCGGGCTCTCGGCGTTCAACTAGCGAAACAACGCTCCGCAGAGTCACGTACAGCCAGCCATGCACGCATCCCTGCGGTTCGCCACCCTCACGCTGTTTCTCGCCGCCCCCCCCTCCCGATCCGCCCACTCGCAGCAACTCGTGGACATCCGCGACCTCACTCCCCGGGAGCACCGGGTGGAGGGGTTCGTGCTGGCGGCGCCCCAGGCGCTGCGCATCGAGGCGGTCGGCGCCGAGCCGCGCCCCGACCGCCGGAACGACCGCGAGTCGTGGTCGCGGCGCGACGACGAGGTGAGCACCTGGCCCGCGGCGGCGTGGATTCTCGATGCGCGCACGCGCGAGGTCGTATGGGATCTGCGAGCCGCGGACACGGAGCGCGAGCGCAGCGGCCTGCGCCGGTTCTCGGGTACCGTGCGGCTCCCCGCGGGCGTGTATGAGGCGCACTACGCGTCGTATCCCGCCGCCTGGCTCTCGACCTCGGGCGGCGAGTTCAGCCTGCGCGAGCTCGCCCGCCTGGGACGCCGCGCGCGCTTCGGGGGTCCGTACGTCCAGGACGGATCGTACAAGCAGTTCGCGCTGACGATCGCGGGGACGGGTCGGCGCGCGGCGGCAGGCGAGCTCGATGCCGCCGTACGCGCCTTCTCCGCGTCCGCCATCGTCTCTCTCAAGCCGCAGCCCGACAGCGCGGCGCGCTACGGCTTCGAGTTGACGCGGCCCACCGACGTCGAGGTCGTCGCCCTCGGCGAGCTGCGCAAGGACGGCGCGTTCGACTACGGATGGATCACCAACGCCGACACGCGTGCGCGCCTCTGGGTCATGGACTACGCGCATTCCGAGCCCGCCGGCGGCGCCCAGAAGAACCGGATGACGCGTGAGACACTGCGCCTCCCCGCCGGTCGCTACGTCGCCTACTTCGTGTGCGACGACACGCACGATCCCGAGGAGTGGACCGGCGTGCCGGCGAACGACCCCGCGCTCTGGGGCCTGACGCTTCGCGTCGCCGATGCGGCGGCCCGCGCGGCCGTGAAGCCCTTCGCGTACGAGCCGGTGCCGGCCGGTCAGACGCTCGTCTCCCTCACCGGCATCGGCGACGATGCGTCGCGTTCCGCCGGCTTCACCCTGAAGCGGGCCCTGGACGTCCGCATCTACGCCATCGGTGAAGGGGTGAACGACGAGATGGTGGATTACGCGTGGATCGTGGACGCGACCAGCCACCACCGCATCTGGACCATGCACTACGAGAACACCGAGCATGCGGGCGGCGCCGACAAGAACCGCGCGTTCGACGGTGCGCTCCACCTCGAGGCCGGGAGCTATCTCGTCTACTACACGAGCGACGGCTCCCACTCGGCGGCCGGCTGGAATGCCGCCCCGCCGGCCGAGGCCCGGTATTGGGGCGTGAGCGTGTTCCCGGCGAGCGGCCGGCTCGACCCCGCGGTCGCCGGACCGTTCCAACGGGGGCCCGCCGGCACGGTCGTCGCCGAGCTCGTGCGGATGGAGAACGACGAGCGGGCGCGGGCCGCCTTCACGCTCGACCGGGACGCCGACGTGCGCGTGTACGCCATGGGCGAGGGCGCCGGCGGCGACATGGTGGACTACGGCTGGATAGATGAGGAAACGAGCGGGCGCGTCGTGTGGGAGATGACCTACCGCACGACCGAGCCG
>JBGPOM010000174.1:0-4864 GCA_041488075.1 Gemmatimonadota bacterium | reverse complement strand
GCGGCCCGCGCCAGCGCATCGGACTCGTCGCGCGCGTCATGCCGCTCCCGGTCGACATACGGGCGGCTCTGACCGTGGAGGGCACCGCCAACTTGAGCGGCAATGCGCGGGTGGACGGGAATGACCAGGTCCCTGCCGGCTGGACCAGTTGCGCCCCCCCCCCTGCCCTCCCTTCCCCCCCGGACAGCGCCCAGCCTGGCATCGAGGCGACCGGCCCCGTGACCACGCCGGGGGGTGCGGGAGTGGTTGTGGCGCCCCCCCCCCCGGACGCCAGGGTGAGCGCCGCTGCGGACTATGATCAGCTCGCCGCGTGGGCAACGATCACGTTGCCGGGCGGGACCTACAGGACGCAGCCCACCTACCAGAACGGCGCATGCGACCGGTCTGACCCTACCAATTGGGGTGACGGGAGGGCCCGGACCGCCCCCTGCGCCAACCACTTTCCCATTGTCCACATCCAAGGCGATGCCACCCTGGTTGGTCTCCAGGGGCAAGGAGTCCTGCTTGTCGATGGCGATTTGCGGATCCAAGGGGCGTACGAGTTCTTCGGGGTGATCGTCGTCCGGGGGTGGCTAAGGGTGGCCGACGATGGCTCGACCGACGCCCGCCTTTGGGGGGGCGTGATGGCGGGCAACGCAGAGTTGCGCCTTGCCACTCCGGGTGGCCAGGCTGTGGTCAACCACTCTAAGTGTGTAATTCAACAGGTGTTACAGATGACCGGGAGGCCGGCACCGCTGGTCTCCCGGGGGTGGGGGCAGCTCTACTAGGCGGCCTAAGTATAGGTCTTTAAACCAGTTGTTGGTTTGGCCTCAAGTAGGTTCGAGGCTTGACAGGATAAGGGGCGGGCCTTACTGTAGTTTGCCCTCGACCCATCTTGTCTCTAACCTTGGGAACCATGGCGCTATTCGGCTTATTGGGCGGCAAGAAGACCTCGGTAGGCTTGGACATCGGCTCCGGCATCATCAAGCTGGTGGTCATTGACCATTCCGGGAGCGAGCCCGAGCTGATCAAGGTGGCCACCACGGAGGTTGCGGCGGACGCGATCGTCGAGGGGGAGGTCATGGACCCCGGGATCGTGGCCGAGGCGATTCGGGGTTTGTTCGAGACCGCCGGCGTCAAGCGCAAGTCGGTGGTCACGGCGGTGGGGGGCCGGGACGTCATCGTCAAGAAGATCCAGATGGACCGGATGAAGGAAGGGGACGCCCGCGAGGTGATCCGGTGGGAGGCCGAGCAGCACGTGCCGTTCGACATGGCCAACGTGGAGCTCGACTTCCAGATCCTCGATCCCGACGCGGAGGGGCTCCAGATGAACGTGCTCCTCGTGGCGGCAAAGCGGGAGCTGGTGGAGAGTCGGGTGGGTCTGCTTACGGAGGCGGGGCTCCAGCCCTCCATCATCGATGTGGACGCGTTTGCCATTCACAACGCCTTTGAGCTGAACCACCCCGACGCGATGCAGGGAGTCGTGGGTCTCGTCAACATCGGTCACGAAGTGACGAATGTGAATATCCTCGAGGACGGGATCCCGGTGTTGACGCGGGACCTCGCGGTCGGGACCCGGCGGTTCCGCGAGGACCTCCAGCGCGAGAAGGGGCTGTCGGGCGAGGAGGCGGAGAGGGTGATCCAGGGGGCGTCCCAAAACGCCGATCTCGCCGGCTACGTGGACGCGCGCGGCGAGGAGATCGCGGTGGGGGTGGAGCGGGCGGCGGCGTTCCTCGCGACGGCGTCGCGCTCGGCGGGGGGACTGTCGCGGGTCTACACGATCGGTGGGGGCGCCCGGATCCCGGGTCTGAACGACGTGTTGGGGAGCCGGCTCAAGGTGCCGGTCGAGCTGGCGAACCCGGTGCAGCGGTTGCGGGTGCGGGATGACGTGTTCGAGGCGGTGTCGGTGGACGAGGTGGCGCCGCTGCTGATGCTGTCGGTGGGTCTGGCGCTGAGGCGCGCCGCATGATCGAAGTCAATCTACTTCCGGGCAAGAAAAGGAAGGCGGGGGGCGGCGGGTTTCAGCTCTCGATGCCCGACTTCCGCGCCATTCTCACCCAGGTCAAGGATCCCTGGCTGATCGGCGCCATTGCGATCTGGGTCGTGGTGGGCGGGGGCGGTGCCGCGTTGTTCATCACGGGCCGGGCGCGCCTGGCGGCCGCCGAAGCGCGGCTCGACGCCGTGAAGACCGAAAAGCGGCGCTACGACATCGTGATCGCCCAGAAGCGCCAGGCGGAGAAGGTGCGCGACTCGCTGGTGGCGCAGATCAACGTCATCCGCCAGATCGACGCCGACCGCTACATCTGGCCGCACGTGCTCGATCAGGTGACGAAGGCGTTGCCGCCGTACACCTGGATCACGAGGGTCTGGTCGGTCGGTACGGTCGTCGCGGGGGCTGCGCCGGCGCAGCCGGTGACCCCAAGGACGGATTCCGCCGGGCCGCCGACCGTGCGGGTCTCGATCGACGGACGGACGGTGGACATCCAGGCGTACACCACCTTCCTGCGCCAGCTCGCCGCGTCGCCGTGGTTCACGGACGTGACGCCCGCCAGCTCGCAGGTGGTCATCGAGGCGGACCGCCCGGTGACGTCCTTCAACGTGACGGTGCGGTACCGGGTGGCGGATTCGGTGTACATCCGCACGGTTCCGCTCGTCCAGGCCGTGAGGTAGCGCGATGGCCCTGCTGCCGACGGACCAACGCAGCCAGATGATGATGCTGCTCATCCTCGTCGCGGTGGCGGGCGGCTACTTCTTCTGGACCAAGGTCCAAAGCCCGCAGAGCGCGCAGCTCGCCGCGGCGCACGCCGAGGCCGACAGCCTCCAGCAGGTCGTCGAGGCGGCCAAGCGCGACCTCGCGAGCGGCACCGTCGAGGATTTGCGCACCAAAGTCGAGGAGTATCAGGGCTCGCTCGAGCTGATGCGGCGCCTGGTCCCCGACCGCAACGAGGTCCCGACGCTGATCGACGACATCTCGACCAAGGCCAAGGTCCGCGGCGTGACGCTCGGCAAGATCCAGCCGCTCACCCCGGAGATCGGCTCGCCGTTCGACACCTACCGCTACCGGCTCGAGGTGTACGGCCGGTACGACCAGGTGGGCGAGTACCTCGCCGACATCGCGTCCCTGCCGCGCATCGTCGTGCCGCAGGACGTGGTGCTGTCGCCCGCGACGCCGGCGGTGCAGAAGCTGCTCGGTGATACGCTGGGCGCCCTGCTGCTCGCCGAGTTCACGATCCGCACGTTCGTCAAGTCGTCGGGTCCGCCGCCCCAGCCCGCGGGAGGGACCCGTGCGCGCCGCTAGCCTCGCGCTCGCGGTCGCGGCACTCGCCGCGCCCGCGGCGGCCCAGCAGAGCGCGACGGCGCGGGCCGACTCGGCGCCGGCGCTCGCGGCGCTCGTGCGCGAGGTCTTCGCCTACGAAGGCGGGGGACGCGACCCCTTCATGTCGCTCCTCAAGTCAGGCGACGTGCGGCCGCTCATTTCCGACTTGAAGCTCACGACGATCATCTACGACGCGCGGTACGCCGCGCGCAGCGTCGCCGTGCTCCGCGACATCACCAACCGGCGGATCTACCGCGTGAAGGCCGGCGACGTCATCGGCCGGCTCAAGGTGACGCAGATCCGCCCGCGCGAAATCGTCTTTACCGTGCAGGAATTCGGATTCGAGCGGCAGGAAACGCTGTCGCTCGCCAAGCAGGAGGAGACTCCATGAAGCGCTTCGCAGCTCTCGCCGCGGTGCTCGCCCTTGCGGCGGCTCCCCCCCAGCGGGCCCTCGCCGGGACGCCCGGGGCTGGGAACGGGCGGGACGGCGAAGTGCGCGCCGTCAGCGTGCTCCCGGGGTCCGGTCACGTGGAGGTCGTGATCGATCTCCAGGGCGCCGTCGAAGTTCAGGATTTCACGCTGAACGGGCCCGCGCGCCTCGTGCTCGACCTCGTGGGCGCGCGGCTCGCCGCGCCGGCCACGCTGTACGACGGCCAGAACCGCGGCGGCATCCGCAACGTGCGCTACGCCCAGTTCAAGCCGGACGTCGTGCGCGTCGTCATCGACCTCGACGTGCTGAAGGACTACCAGGTGGAGCGCGGCGCGGGCCAGGTGCGGGTGCGCATCAGCACGGAGCGCACCGCGTTCGCCGCCTGGTCGAGCCTCAACCTGGCGAGCGTCGCCGCCGCTGCGGCGCCCGCGCACCCGGCGCCCGCTGCCGCTCCCGCCGTCACCGGCGGGCCGGACCAGGCGGCGCGCGTCCGCACCCCCACCGTCGGCCGCCCGATGTCGATCGACGAGTATTTGGCGACGCACCGCAGCGAGGCGCTCCAGTCTCAGGCCCCGCGCATCACCGTCCAGTGGGACGGGGCGAGTATCGAGGACGTCGTGGCGGGCTTCGCCGCCTTCAGCGGCCGCACGATCATTATCGGCAAGGGGATCACGGGCACGGTGACCGCCGAGATCAAGAACCAGCCGTGGGACCTCGCGTTCAACGCGGTGCTCGCGGCGCAGGGGCTCGACGTCGTGACGCTGCCCGGCGGCATCTTCAACGTCGTGAGCAAGGCGGAGCTGGCGCGCGCCGACTCGACGGTGCCGATCGAGACGCGCCTGGTGCGCATCAACTACGCCAAGGCGACCTCGCTCGTGCCGGCGGTGGCGTCCATCGTGACGAAGCGCGGCGCCGTGGTCGCCGATTCGACCAGCAACTCGCTCGTCATCACCGACGTGAGCTCGCGCATCGCCGACGTCGTCGATTTCGTGCAGGGGCTCGACCTGCGCACGCCCCAGGTGTCGATCCAGGCGAAGATCATCTTCGTCGACCGCACCGACGTCGAGGAGCTCGGCGTCAAGTACGACCTCGGCTCCCAGACGCAGTTCTTCAACCGGCTCGTGCAGCGCCCCGATCCG
>JBGPOM010000173.1:0-4906 GCA_041488075.1 Gemmatimonadota bacterium | reverse complement strand
CTGGTGCTGGTGCTGGGCGCGAACTTCCCGGTGATGTTCGTGGGCTGGGAAGGGGTGGGGCTCTGCAGCTACCTGCTGATCGGTTTCTGGTTCAACGAGAAGGTCAACGCCGACGCCGGCAAGAAGGCGTTCATCGTGAACCGGATCGGCGATTTCGGTTTCCTCGTCGCGATGTTCATCATCTACTGGGCCACGGGCTCGCTCGACTTCCGCGACGTGTTCGCGCGGGCGCCGACGCTCCTCGCCGCGGGGGGCGGCGTGGTCACCGCGATCACGCTGTTCCTGTTCCTCGGCTGCACGGGCAAGTCGGCGCAGATCCCGCTGTACACGTGGCTCCCCGACGCCATGCAGGGTCCGACCCCCGTGTCCGCCCTGATCCATGCCGCGACGATGGTCACCGCGGGCGTCTACCTCGTCGCGCGCTGCAACATCCTGTTCGCCCTCGCGCCCGTGTCGGACGCCGTGGTGGCGGGCGTCGGCGCGGTGACCGCGTTGTTCGCCGCGACGATCGCGCTCAAGCAATGGGACATCAAGCGGGTGCTCGCGTACTCCACGATCTCCCAGCTCGGCTACATGTTCGTGGGCGTCGGCACTGGCGCGATGGCGGCGGGAATTTTCCATCTCGCCACGCACGCCTTCTTCAAGGCGCTCCTGTTCCTCGGTTCGGGCAGCGTGATCTACGCGATGCACCACGCCTACCACGCCACCCATTCGCACGAGGACGCGCAGGACATGCGCAACATGGGGGGGCTGCGCCGCCACATGCCGTGGACCGCCGGGCTGATGTGGATCGCGACGCTGGCGATCGCCGGCGTGCCCCCGCTCTCGGGGTTCTTCTCCAAGGACGAGATCCTCGCCGCGGCCTTCGCCCGCGGGACGGTGCAGCCGGTGTGGTACCTGTTCTGGGGTCTCGGGCTCGCGGCGGCCCTGCTCACCGCGTTCTACATGACGCGGCTGATGCTCTACACCTTCCACGGGCCGAACCGCACCGGCGCGGGGGCCGAAGCGCACCTCCATGAAGCGCCGTGGGTGATGACCGGGCCGCTCGTCGTGCTGGGCGCGCTCTCGGGCCTAGGCGGCGCGCTCAACGTGCCGGAGCTGTGGGGCGGCGGCGCGCGGCTGCATCACTGGCTCGAGCCGGTGACGCGGGGCGGCGCCGCGCTGCTCCCCGCATCGCACCCGTCGCTTGCGACGGAGTGGACGCTCGTGGCGATCGCGGTCGCCGTGGCGTTCGCCGGCATCGCCCTGGCGTGGCGGCTGCTCAAGCCTGACGCCCTCGTCCCAGCGCGGCTCGCCCCCCCCGAGCGAGGCTTCGCCAGGGTGCTCCGCCACAAGTGGTACATCGACGAGGTGTACGACTTCTTCTTCGTCCAGCCGCTCGTGTGGGTGTCGCGCGAGATTCTGTGGAAACGCGTGGACCAGCGCCTCGTGGACGGGGCGGGGGTGAACGGCGCGGCTCGCGGCGCCCGGGCCCTCGGCTGGATCGGCAGCCGACTGCAGACGGGGCAGGTGAGCGTGTACGTCAGCCTGTTCGTCCTGGGCGTGCTCGTGATTCTCTGGCGCGTGGCGGGCTGACCGATGTACGCCCGCTGGGTTCTCACCGCGCTGCTCGCCTGGCCGCTCGTGGCGGGGGCACTGCTCCTGCTGGTGCCCGCGCCGCGGGCCAAGTACGTCGCGTTGCTCGCGAGCGTCGTCGAGTTCGCGCTCTCGGTCCCGCTGTGGTGGCTCTTCGTCCCGGACGGGGGCCTGCAGTTCCTCGCCGACTACGCCTGGATCGCCCCGTGGGGCATCCACTATACGGTGGGGATCGACGGGATCTCGCTCTTCCTGGTCCTGCTCACCACGTTCCTGATGCCCCTCTCGGTGCTCGGGAGCTGGAGCTCCATCACGAAGCGCGAGCCCGGCTTCTACGCGCTGCTGCTCGTGCTGACGACCGGGATGATCGGCGTGTTCGTGGCGCTCGATCTCTTCCTCTTCTACGTGATGTGGGAAGTGATGCTCATCCCGATGTACTTCATCATCGGGGTGTGGGGCGGTGAGAACCGGCTGTACGCGGCGATCAAGTTCTTCATCTATACGATGTTCGGCTCGCTGCTCATGCTCGTGGCGATCCTCGTGCTGTACTTCCACGTGGGCCACGCGACCGGCCTCTATTCCTTCGGCTACACGCACCTGCTCGGCAACGTCGGCAACCTCGGCTCCCTGGCGTGGTGGCTGTTCGGCGCGTTCTTCCTGGCGTTCGCGATCAAGGTGCCGATGGTCCCGTTCCACACCTGGCTCCCCGACGCCCACGTCGAGGCGCCTACGGCGGGCTCGGTGATCCTCGCCGGGATTCTGCTCAAGATGGGGACGTACGGCTTCCTGCGTTTCGCCCTGCCGTTCTTCCCCACGGTGGCGCTGAGCCAGACGGTGCAGGGGGTGATCGTGACGCTGGCGCTCGTGGGGATCATCTACGGCGGGCTCGTCGCGATGGTGCAACCGGACTTCAAGAAGCTGATCGCCTATTCCTCCGTGGCGCACCTCGGCTTCGTGATGTTGGGCATCTGGGCGCTCACCGTGCAGAGCGTGCAGGGCGCCCTCCTGGTGATGATCAACCACGGGATCTCGACGGGCGCCTTGTTCTTTCTCGTCGGCATGATCTACGAGCGGCGCCACAGCCGCCTGATCGACGCGTATGGCGGGATCGCGCGGGTGGTCCCGCTGTTCGCCGCCATTCTCACCGTCGTCTCCCTCTCGTCCATCGGACTCCCGGGCACGAACGGCTTCGTGGGGGAGTTCCTGGTCCTGGTGGGAGCGTTCCGGACCTATCCCGTCGCCACGGGGATCGCGACGACGGGCGTGATCGTCGCGGCCGCGTACATGCTGTGGGCGCTGCAGCGCGTGCTCTTCAATCCCCTGGACAAACACGAGAACGAGAAGCTGACCGACCTGACGCCGCGTGAGCTGATGGTGCTCCTCCCGCTCCTCGCGTGCATCCTGTGGATCGGCGTATACCCGAAGCCGATCCTCAAACGGATGGAGCCCGCGGCGCGGCAATTGATCGAGCAGGTACGCGCCAAATGAGCCTCGACTTCGCGAACGCCCACGACCTGCTCCTCGCGCTGCTGCCGGAGCTGGTGCTCACGGCGTGGGCGCTGGTGCTGCTGCTGTTCGTCGCGTGGCGGCACCATACGGTGCGCGACCTGCGGATCGCCGGCTGGCTGACGCTGGCCGCGCTGCTCTCGACGGCCGTCGCCGCCTGGTGGCTGTGGTGGAACGTCGCCCGCGCGGAAGGGCTCGCCGGGATGGTCGCGGTGGACGATTTCCGCTGGGTGGCCGACTGGCTGTTCCTCGGCGCCGCCGCGGGCACCGTCCTCATCTCGTTCGCCTATCTCGAGCGCGAGCAGCTCCTCGCCCCGGAGTACTACGTCCTGCTCGTCTTCGCCACGCTGGGGATGATGCTGATGGCGGCGGGGGAGGACCTGATGGTGATCTTCCTCGGGCTCGAGCTGATGTCCGTGGCGGTGTACGTGCTGGCCGGGTTCGACCGCCGCAGCGCGCGCTCGGCCGAGGCCGCCCTCAAGTACTTCCTGCTGGGAGCGTTTGCGTCGGGGTTCCTGCTCTACGGCATCGCGTTGACCTACGGCGCCACCGGGACCACCAACCTGACGCTCGTCGGCGTGCAGGTGGGGATCGGGGGGACGAGCGTCATGCTGCTCGCCGGCCTCGCCCTGCTGCTCGTCGGCTTCGCCTTCAAGGTCGCGGCCGTGCCGTTCCACATGTGGGCGCCCGACGTGTACGACGGTGCGCCCACACCGGTCACCGCGTTCATGGCGACCGGGGTCAAGGCCGCGGCGTTCGCCGCCCTGTTCCGCGTGCTCACCGAAGCTTTCGCGCAGGCCGGCGCCTGGCCGGAAATCGTGTGGTGGCTGGCGGTGATCACGATGGTGGGCGGCAACTTCCTGGCCCTCGCGCAGCGCTCGCTCAAGCGGATGCTCGCGTATTCCTCCGTGGCGCACTCCGGTTACCTGCTCGTCGCCGTGGCGTCGGGGCGCCCCGCGGGGAGGTCGGCGTTCATCGTTTATCTCGTCGCCTACACGCTGATGTCGGTCGGGGCGTTCGCGCTGCTCGCCGCCAAAGGGCGCCGCGGCGAGAGCGACGTGCTGATCGACGACCTCGCCGGCCTCGCCACGCGGCGCCCCTGGCTCGCCTTCGCGCTCGCCGTCTGCATGCTGTCGCTGCTCGGTTTCCCGGGCACCGCGGGCTTCATCGGGAAGTGGTACATCCTCATCGCGGCCACGAGCGCTGGCCAGGGCACGCTGGCCGCGATCCTCGTGCTCGCCAGCGTCGTGTCGGCGGGCTACTATCTCCCGGTGATCATGGCGATGTACATGAAGCCCGAACCGTCGGAGACCGCGCACGCGGACCTCCGCCTGGGCCGCCTCGGCGAAGTGGCCGTCGCCGCGGTCGTGGCGGGCCTGCTGCTGTTCGGCGTATGGCCCAACCGGCTGCTCGATCTCGCCAAGACTGCCGGGGACAGCGTGCGTGCGCCGGCGGCAGCCCCCGCTGCTCGACCCGTGCCCCCCCCTCCCCCCCACCTCGTCCCCCAAACCGCGCCCGGCAACTGACGGGGCGCTCCATCTCGTGAAGCTCCCCGGCACGATCTTCCGGCAGTACGACATCCGCGGCACCGTGGGCGACCAGCTCACGCCCGCCGCGGCCCGCGCCGTGGGCCAGGCCTACGCGACCCTGGCGTGGGAACGCCTGCGGCGCGCACCACGCGTGGCGGTCGGGCGCGACAATCGGCCGTCGGGTCCCGAGCTAGCAGCCGGCGTGCGGGACGGCGTGGCCCTGGCGGGGGGGACCGCGGTGGACGTCGGGGAGGTGCCGACGCCGGCACTGTCCTTCGCCACCCACACGCTCGAGG
>JBGPOM010000172.1:0-4914 GCA_041488075.1 Gemmatimonadota bacterium | reverse complement strand
CGACCTCGAACACTTCCACTCCGGTGGACCGCAGTATGTGGGAGTCGTGTGAATTGCGGCCGAGGGTGACTACCGGAGGATGCTCGAGCAGCAGGAGGAGATCGTGCGGGATGCGGCGCTCGATCCGGGCCTGGGCGAGGCTGCGCTGCCACTCGAGCGCCTCTCCGTAGGGCACGACGCCCGCCTGCACGACCTCCAGCACGCGCTGCGTCACACGCCGCTCCCTTTCCTCGCCCACCGGCTGCCGAGGATCCCGAACCCCGCGCTCAGGACCAGCCAGACAGCCATGCCCGCGAGTCCAAAGAAGCGGTCCACCGGCGCGGCGAGGAATCCCACGAGGATCGCGCCCACCGCGGCGAGCACGGCGATCACACCGCGCTGCCAGATGTTGTCGATCGGGCTGCTACGGCGCCAGCCGAAGATGGCCGCCAGTACCACACCGGCCAGCAGCCCTGCGAGCAGCGGATCTCCGCCAACGAATGGATAGTACGCCGGGTCATCCACGCGCGCCCGCAGCACCGCGACGACGCCTTGGGCCAGGGTGATGGTGGCTCCGCCCAGGCCGACCCCCGTGGCGAGCGCGCCGAGGCCGATGGCGAGCGGATCCTTCGCGGCGGCGTCGCTCACATGTTCATTACCCGGCCCAGGGAATCGAGCGCCGCCTCGGCCACCGCCTCCGACATCGTCGGGTGCGCGTGGATCGCCAGATCGACCTCTTCCACCGTGTATTCGTTCTCGCGGGCCACCGCCAGCTCGTGGATGATCTCCGAGGCGTGCCCGCCGACGATGTGCGCGCCGAGGATCTCGCCGTACTTCTTGTCCCGGAGGATCTTCACGAACCCTTCGGTCTCTCCCGTGCCGCGCGCCCGGCCGTTCGCCGAGAAGGGGAACCGCCCGGCGACATAGTCGAGCTTCCGCTCCTTGCACTGATCTTCGGTGAGTCCGATGCTCGCGACCTCGGGATGGCAGTAGGTGACGCTCGGCACGTTGTCGTACTTGATGGCGTGCGGCTTCTGGCCCGCGATCAGCTCCGCGACCACCACGCCCTCGCGGCTGCCCTTGTGCGCCAGCATCGGCGGCCCGGCGACGTCGCCGATGGCGTAATAGCCCGGCGCGGTGGTCTGGAGATTCTTGTCCACCTTGATGAAGCCGCGGTCGGTGACCTGAATGCCGCACTCCGCGAGGCCCACGTTCTCCGTGTTCACTGCGCGGCCCGCCGCCATCAGGACGACCTCCACGGCCACCGCCTTCTTCTCGCCACCCGCCTCGACGTCCAGGGTGACCTTGTCCTTGCCGAGCGTCGCCTTCGTGACCTTGGCGCCGGCGATCACCTCGATCCCGCGCTTCTTGTAGCTCTTCGCCAGAGCGTCGGATGCCTCCGCGTCTTCAAGCGGCAGGATGCGGGGCAGGGCCTCGATCAGCGTGACCTTGACCCCGAAGGCGTTGAAGATGTCGGCGAATTCCATCCCCACCGCCCCGGCGCCCACGATCGCGAGCGACGCCGGCACCTTCTCCATCAGCAGCGCTTCATCCGAGGAGATCACCGTCGTCTTGTTGATCTCGAGCCCGATTTGCGGGATGCCCTTCACGCGCGACCCCGTGGCGACCACGACAGCCTTCTTCGCCTCGTAGACCTCGCTGCCGACTTTCACCTTCTTGCCGGGCTGCAGCACGCCCGTGCCTTTCACGACCGTGATCTTGTTCTTCTTCATGAGAAACTCGACGCCCTTCGAGTTCTGCTCGCTCACCCGGCGGGAGCGCTTCATCGCCACCCCGTAATCGGTCTTCACGCTCCCCGCCTCCACGCCGAAGTCCTTCGACTCCTTGAGGAGGTTCGCGATGTAGGCGGAGTGGAGCAGCGCCTTGGTGGGGATGCAGCCGATGTTCACGCACACCCCGCCGAGCTTGTCCCGCTCGACGACGGCGGCGGTGAGGCCGAGTTGGGCGGACCGGATCGCGGCGACGTAGCCCGCCGGCCCGCCGCCGAGGATGATCACATCAAATTGATTTGCCACGCACGGTTCCTAGGTTGATTTGCGTTGTAGGGGCCAGGGCATGCCGTGCCCCTACGGCCTACGGGTCACAACAACATCGCCAAGGGGTTTTCCAGCATCTGCTTCAGGGTCTTCAGGAACTCGGCCCCGGTGGCGCCGTCGATCACGCGATGGTCGCAGCTCATCGTCAGCCGCAGGCGGCGCCGCACCACGACCTGGCCTTCGTGTGCGACGGGCTTGGGCGCGATCGTGCCCACGGCGAGGATCGCCGCTTCGGGTGGGTTGATCAGCGCCGTGAACTGGTCGATGTCGAGCATGCCCAGGTTCGACACGCTGAACGTCGAGCCGGTGTACTCCTCGGGCTTGAGGCGCCGGTTGCGCGCCTTCTGAGCGAGCTCGCGCGCCTCGGCGCCGATCTCGCCCAGGGTCTTCCGGTCCGCGTCTCTGATCACCGGCGTGATCAAGCCGTCCTCTACCGCCACCGCCATCCCGAGGTGCACGGCGTTCCAATAGCGGATGTGGTCGTCCTGGAACCAGGCGTTGCAGGCGCGGTGCTTGGTGAGCGCGAGGGCGACCGCTTTGATCACGATGTCGTTGAACGACACCTTGACCGCGAGCGCCTCGCGCGCCTCGGCCGCCCGCTCCATGTCCACTTCCGTCGTGAGGAAAAAGTGGGGGATCGGGCCGAGGGAGGCCGCCAATCGCTTCGCGATCGTCTTTCGGATCTGGGTGAGCGGCACGTCGTCGTAGGGAGCGCCGGAGCGCACCACGGGGACGGGCGCGGGGAGAGGGGACAGGGAGACGGCGGGTGCCGCCGCCGGCGCGCCTTCGAGGTCGCGCTTGACGACGCGTCCCCCCGGTCCCGACCCTTGGAGTTGCTTCAGATCGACCCCTGTCTCTCTTGCGATGCGCTTGGCCAGCGGGGATGCCTTGACCCGAGCGGCGTCCGCCGGCATGACGACCGGGGCGGCTGTCGGAACCGGTGCGGCTGACGGCTGACGGTTGACGGCCGCCGGCTGGGGCACCGCCGGCGCAACCGCGCTTGCCCCCTCGACGCTCTCCCCCGGCTGGCCGATGTACGCCACGACGTTCCCCACCGGCACCGTGCTCCCCTCGGGCACCAGGACCTTGATCAGGTGGCCGTCCGCCCGGGCGACGAGCTCCATCACGGCCTTATCGGTCTCCACCTCGGCGATGGTGTCGCCGGTCTTGACGGCATCGCCCTCGTGCTTCGTCCATTTGACGAGGCGCCCCTCCTCCATCGTGGGCGACAGCGCCTCCATGTGGACTTTGGTGGCCATGGGGGCGGCTACTTGAGGTAGAGGACGCGCCGCGCCGCGGCGGCGACCTTTTCGGGCGACGCCTTGGCGGCGCGCTCGAGGTGCTTGTTGTAGGGCATCGGCACGTCGGCCTGCGTCACGCGTTGCACCGGAGCGTCCAGCTGATCGAAGGCGTCCCGCTGGATGATGTCCACGACCTGGGCGCCGATGCCGGCGTGCGGCCAGCCCTCTTCGACCACGACCGCGCGGTTGGTTTTCGCCACGGAGGCGAGGATCGCCCCCTCGTCCATCGGACGCAGCGAGCGCAGATCCACGACCTCCGCGGAGACGTTCTGCTCCGCGAGCTGGTCGGCTGCTTTCAGCGCGACCGACACGGTCTTGGAATGACAGATCAACGTCACGTCCGTGCCCTCGCGCTTCACGTCCGCCCGGCCGATCGGCACCAGATGCTCGCCTTCGGGCACGTCGCCCTTGAGATTGTAGAGCATCTCTCCCTCGAGCACGATCACGGGGTTGTTGTCGCGAATGGCGGCCTTGAGCAGTCCCTTGGCGTCCGCCGGAGTGGCGGGCGCGACGACCTTGAGCCCCGGGATGTGGGCGAGCCAGCTCTCCCACGCCTGCGAGTGCTGCGACGAGAGCTGGAGCGCGGCGCCGTTGGGACCGCGGAACACGATCGGCATCCGCAGCTGCCCGCCGGACATGTAGAGCATCTTCGCCGCCGCGTTGATGATCTGGTCGAGCGCGAGCAGCGCGAAGTTCCAGGTCATGAACTCGATCACGGGGCGGAGCCCCGCCATCGCCGCTCCCACGCCGATCCCGGTGAACCCCAGCTCGGCGATCGGCGTGTCCACCACGCGCTGCGGCCCGAATTCCTCGAGCAGGCCGCGGCTCACCTTGTACGCGCCCTGATAGACGCCGACCTCCTCGCCCATCAGGAAGACGGTCGGATCGCGCTGCATCTCCTCGCGCAGCGCCTGGTTCAGGGCATCGCGGTAGGTCAGGGTGGGCACGCGCTAGTCCGCCAGCACGTCGGTGTAGAGCTCGGCCACGTCGGGGTCGGGACTCTCATCGGCGAATTTCACCGCCTCATCCACCTCCGCGTGCAGCTCGGCGTCCAGCGCGTCGAGCGCGGCCTGGTTCAACACCTTCTCTTCCTTGAGCTTCTCGGCAAGCTGGGTGATCGGGTCCTTCTTCTTCTGCTCCTCGACCTCGTCCTTGGTGCGATACACCCCGTGCAGGGGGTCGGACATCGAATGACCCATGTAGCGGTAGGTGCGGACCTCGAGCAGTGTGGGACGGCCGCCCTTGCGCGCCCGGTCCACCGCCCGCCGCGTGGCGTCGTGCACCGTGAGCACGTTCATCCCGTCCACCGTCTCCGCCGCCATGTCGTAGCTGCACGCATGCTCCACCACGTCGGTCACCGCGGCGACGCGCTCGAATGCCGTGCCCATCCCGTAGCGGTTGTTCTCACACAGGAAGATCACCGGCAGCTTCCACACCGACGCCATGTTCAGCACTTCGTGGAAGGCGCCGATGTTCACCGCCGCCTCGCCGAAATAGCAGACGCAGACCTGGTCGCCGCCCTGATACTTGACGGCGAAGGCGATTCCGGCGGCGAGCGGAAGGTGGCCGCCCACGAT
>JBGPOM010000171.1:0-4939 GCA_041488075.1 Gemmatimonadota bacterium | reverse complement strand
CCGAACGACAAGCCCGACCGGCCCGGCGCCCGCGACGCGCCGGCCGCGGTGCACGAGATTCGCTTTGAGAACGTCGGGTTCGCCTATCGCGAAGGCCACCCGGTGGTGCGCGACTTCAGCGTCGCGGTGCCGGGCGGATCGGTCGTCGCCTTGGTGGGCCGGAGCGGCGCGGGGAAGACGACCGTGACGGACCTGGTCGCGCGGTTCCACGACCCCACCCAGGGCCACATCCTGCTCAATGGCGCCGATATTCGGGACCTGCGGCTGCGCACCTATCGCGGCCTGCTGGCCATCGTGCAGCAGGACGTCTTCCTGTTCGATGGATCGGTGCGTGACAACATCGCCTACGGCCGGCGCGATGCCACAGACGCGGAGGTCGAAGACGCCGCCCGGCGGGCCAATGCGCACGAATTCATCGGCAAACTCCCCGAGCGCTACGAGACGTTCATCGGCGAGCGGGGCGTCAAGCTCTCAGGGGGTCAGCAGCAGCGGCTGGCTATCGCCCGGGCGATCCTGGCATCGCCCCAGATCCTGATCCTCGACGAGGCCACGAGCAACCTGGACACGGAAAGCGAGCAGCTGATTCAGGCGTCGATGGCCACGCTGCTCGCCGGGCGCACGACGTTCATGATCGCCCATCGCCTCTCCACCATCCGCCGCGCCGACCTGATCCTGCTGATGGAGGAGGGCCGGGTCGTCGAGCGGGGCAGCCACGAAGAGCTCATGAATGCCCGTGGCGCCTACCACGGCATGGTGCTGCGTCAAATGGAGTCCCACGGCCGGGACGGCAACGAGCTCTGGAGCTGAGTAGATTCCGGCACGGAGTCTTGGGCAGAGCCACCACGCGAACAGGGTAGGGGAACCATGTGCCGGAACATCAAGCGGCTGCGACACGCTGACCACGCCCCGACGGACGAGGAGCTCCACGACGCCGCGCTGCAGTTCGTCCGCAAGATCAGCGGGTTTCGCGCTCCGTCCAAGGCCAACGAGACGGCCTTCAACACTGCCGTGCGGGATGTGGCCGCCGTCTCAGGGGCGCTGTTCCGGTCGCTGCACGTGCGCAGTCACACCGAGGAGGTCACGCCATGAACATCGCGCGATCCGGCATCATCGCCGGCCTGGCGACGCTGATTGCGACGGGAACGGCCGCCGGCCAGGAGCGGAAGATCACGCGGGCGGACCTGCCCGCTGCCGTCGAACGGACCGTCGCCGCCCAGAGCCAGGGCGCGACGATTCGCGGCTTCACGGAAGAAAAGGAAAACGGCCAGACCTTCTACGAGTTGCAGATGATGGTGGGCGGGCACAGCAAGGACCTGCTCATCGACGCGAGCGGGGCGGTGGTGGAGATCGAAGAGCAGGTCGCGCTGAATGCGCTCCCCGGGGCCGTGCGAGCCGCGCTCGTGGCCCGGGCGGGCCACGGACGGATCACGCGGGTCGAGTCGATCACGAAGCAGGGCACGCTCGTAGCGTACGAGGCCCAGGTCGTCACGGGCGCCAAGCGATCGGAGATTCAGGTCGGCCCCGACGGGAGGCCGCTGGCGCAGGAACAGTAGTCCCGGTAGTAGACTCAGTACCCGCGACGACCGGCCCGCCCGGCTATTTCACGACGGTCGTGTTGCCGCGGCCTGCGCGGCCCGCCAGCACGGCAATCAAGATGATGACCACGAGTGCCACGCCCCCGATCGCGAGCCAGATCGGTTGGGTGTACCAGGAGGTGTGCGTGGTGTTGTCGTTGACTTGGACCGTGACTTTCGCGTCTTGCAGTGCGGTGAGCAGCGTCATCATGGGGAATTGCATCTCTCGCTCCTCTAGGGTGTGGTTCGGAATGTCGCTTCAGGGCGCGGCCCGCGGAAGGTCGCGGCGCGCCGCCGCGGCGAATCGCCGCACGATCGCGCCGGCCGCCTCGATGCTCCGGATCCCCGCCACGCTCTTGCCGGCCTGCCAGTAGTCTTTCGACGTCGCCTCTTGGGCGCCGCCCGCGAGCGACGCGCGCTTCAGCTGCCACGCCGAGCGCAAGGCATAGACCGTACGCATCCAGTGCTTGGTGCGATGGCCCCGCAACAACCAGCGGGCGATGGGTCCCGCCTTCGTGCCGATCCGGTCGACATACGGTGTGCGGATCACCGCCAGCGGCACGCCGGTGACGCGCTCGGTGAGGACGATGTCGGCCTCGGTCGCCGCGACGATCGCCTGCTTGTAGTCGGTGTGGGCGCCGCATTCGTCGGTCGCGATGAACCGCGTGCCCATCTGCACGCCGGCGTAACCCATTTCGAGCGCGGCGACGAACGCCGCTGCATCGCCGACGCCGCCGGCGCACACGAGCGGGACGCCGAGGTCCGCCAGCTCCTCATACAGCTGCCCGGCGCTGCGCGGCCCCGCGTGCCCGCCGGCGCGGTCGTTCACCGCGATCAGCCCGTGGACGCCCCCCGCCAGCCCCTTTTCGGCCCACTTCCGCTCCGTCACGTCGTGGTAGACGACACCCCGCACCGGGGGGGAGGCGACGCGCTCCACGACCCAGCGCGGGTTGCCGAGCGAGGTGACGAAGAACCGCACCCCCTCCTCGACGGCGACATCCACCCAGCGCCGCATGCGGTCGAGGTAGAGCTTGGAGCTGCGCTCGATCAGGACGTTCATTCCGATCGGCTTGTCGGTGATGCGCCGAATGAGCCGCAACCCTTCCCGCAGGTCGTGTCCGTACACGTACCGCATCGAAAGCGGCTGGACCACTCCGATGCCGCCGGCCGCCGAGACGGCCGCAACGAGATCGGGGTTCGAGCAGGGGTACATCGCTCCGCAGATCAGCGGCACCTCGATCCCGAGCTGCCGCGTCAGGGGCGTGTCGAGGGGGGGGGGCGGGGGGCTCATTGGGGCGGATTGAGGGGCGGGGGGCGCAGCCGCCAACGCGCCGTGGCCCGGGCGACGACGTCGCCTCGGGCGTCGGTGATCGTGACCGCGGCCTCCTGCTCCCGCTCCGCGGTCACCTCCAGCCCGCCCACCCGGCACTCGGCGGTGAGGCGGCCGCGCGCTTTCTTCTCGTAGGAGATCGTAAAGCCGGTGACGATGCCCTGGACGCCCGGCGCCAGCCCGGCGAGCACCGCAAGTCCGCTCGCGAGCTCGGCGAGATTGGCGAGCGCCATGGCGTGCACCGAGGCGAGATGATTGCGCACCCGGCGGCGGTCGCGCAGGGTCACGCGGCAGAAGCCGGGAGCGAGCTGCTCCACCCGGGCCCCGATCGTCCCCGAGTAGGGCGTCATCCGGCCGAGCAGCAGGCTGAAGAGCGTCTTGCCGCCCGGGAAGGGGGCGAGGCGGCGCCAGAGGGCGCGCAACCGTTCGCCGGGTGCGGGGAGGGAGGGGGGGGGGGCCACGCCCAAAGCTAGCGCGGCTAGATTCGCGTCGTGAGAGTCCTCATCGCCACCCGCGATCTCTTCTTTCGCTCCAAGCTCGCGGCTGTTGCCGCAGCGGGGGGCGCGGCGCTGGTCGCGCGGGACGCCCCGTGCGATCTCGTGGTGGTCGACGTCGAAGCCCCCGGCGCGGCGGAGCGCATCCGGGGGCTGGTGGCAGCGGGCGTCGCGGTGCTGGCCTACGGTCCCCACGTGCGCGCCGAGCTGCTGCGCGCGGCGCGAGAGGCGGGCGCGACGGCGGTCCCGAACTCCGAGGTGGAGCGGGTCCTGGCCGAGCGCATCCGCGCATAGCCTTCTATCTTCATTCCCATGAGGCTGGAGCCATGACCCACAGCACGACCGTGACGCTGGCGCCGGCGGAAGTGCTGGCCCGCGCTCAGACCTTCTTCGCCGAGCGCGTGCCGAACTCCGCGGCCTACGTCGAAAAGGCAGGCCCCCGCTTTGTGGTCCTGCGGGGGCAGGGGGGGGAGGAAGTGGTGTTCAGCGCGTGGGAGGACGGGGGTGTGACCCGCGTCCGCGCTTCGACGCTGTTCTTCGATCAGGCGGTGGACCGGTTCTTCTCGACCTTGCCGCTCGCCTCGGCGGTGGACGTCGCGTGACCGCGGTCGGTCATCGGTTCGCCGTGCGCGTGATGGTGACGCCGGTGTGGGATCAGGTCTTTCTCCCCGTGGATGCCGGGACCACCGTCGCCCAGCTCAAGCGCGACGCCCTGCGGGCCGCGCTCAAGCGCTCCGTTCTCGACGAGGGCGCCTACGTTCTGAAGTTCCGGGGCGCCCAGGTGCTCGATGAATCGGTGACGCTCGGCGCCCTCGGCGCGGTGGCGAACGCGCCGTTCATCGTGCTGCCGGCGCGGCGCCAGCCGGTGCGGTGAAGCCGCCCGCCGTCAGCCGGACGCTCACCACCGCCGCCGTCGGGTTTCTGCTGCTCGATGCCGTCCTCTTCACGCTCGCCGCCATCGCCTTCGGCCGGCCGCTGCTGCTCGTCCCCGCCGCCGTCTGCGCGGCCGCCGGCGCCCTCGTGGTGCGCGCGTGGCGGCGCTATCGGCGCATCCTGTTCGAGCTCGAGCAGGCGCGCCGCGAGATGAAGCGCGAGGTCGAATCGCTGCGCCGGCTCCTGCAGAGCCACGATCTGCAGAACTAGATGACGGCGACCGTCGTCTGGCACCCCGCCTGCCGGAAGCACTATGGGGGAGCCGGGCATCCGGAACGCCCGCAACGCATCGAGGCGGTGCTCGATGCCCTGCGGAGTCCCGATCTCGCCTCGCTCGTCACATTCGCAGAGGCCGTGCCCGCCGGCCGCGCGGCGCTCGAGCGGGTCCATCCGGCCGCGTACCTCGACCGGCTCGAGGCGATGGCGGCGCGGGGCGGCGGCGCGCTCGACGCCGACACCTTTCTCGGGCCCTCGAGCTGGGAGAGCGTCCTCGCCTCGGCGGGAGTGGCGCTCGCGGCGGTGGAACAGGGCATCGCCGGCGGCACCGCCTTCGGCGCCACCCGCCCTCCCGGCCACCACGCCCTCGCCACCCAGGCGATGGGCTTCTG
>JBGPOM010000170.1:0-4962 GCA_041488075.1 Gemmatimonadota bacterium | reverse complement strand
CACGGCGCTGCGCGACTACACGGCCCAGGCTCACGGGTTTCTCTTCTTCCTCGGGCAGTTCGGGGAAGGGCTGACCGAGCCGCCCCGTTTGGTGAAGGCCGATCAATTGGAGCTGGAAGTGTACTGGAAGGCGCCGCAGCTCAGCAAGCAGCGCATCGTGGGGTGGCGCGACCGCGCCGAGCTCCCCACCGACATTAACTACCACCGGGACCACCTCGGCATCGTCCAGAACAATTTCGGACGTTTCGTGCGTCTCGGCGAGGGTGACGAGGTGCGGGATGTGCCGCACCCGCTCGCCCCCGGCGGCGCGGAGCTCTACGACTTCGCGCTGGGCGACACCGTCACCCTCGTGCTGCCGCAGCGCGTCGTGCGGGTCGTCGCGCTGCGCGTCCGGCCCAAGGACTTCGGCCAGGCGCGACTCGTCGGGACGCTGTTCGTGGACGTCGAGACGGCCGACTTGGTCCGCCTGGCGTTCAACTTCACGCCGCACGCCTACCTGGACCCCCAGCTCGAGGACGTGAGTATCGTCTTGGACAACGCCCTGTGGGAGGGACGCTTCTGGCTTCCGTACCGCCAGGAGGTCGAGATCCGGCGCCGCGCCACCTGGCTCGACATCCCCGCGCGCGGCATCATCCGCGGCCGCTGGGAGATCGACGGCTATCAGTTCAACGTCGGTCTCGCCGACGCCTGGTTCGCGGGCGAGGAGATCGTGGCGGCGCCCAAGGCGCAGCGCGACTCGTTTCCCTGGAGCGGGCCGCTGGCCGCGGCGATTCAGGACATCGCCGAGCCGGTGCGGCAGGGCGACCTCCAGGCGGTGCGCGCCGAAGTGGCCCGGATCGCGGGTCGGCGCGCCCTCTCGGGGCTGCGCGCGCAGCGGCTCGGCGTCCGTGGTGCGAGCGACGTGCTGCGGGCCAACCGCGTCGAAGGGCTCGCGGCCGGCGCCGGCGTCGTGTGGCGGGTCCCCGGCGACCAGCTCGAAGTCCGCGCCCTCGCCAGCTACGGCTTCGCGGATCGGCGCGCCCACGGCGCCGTGGCGCTCGCGTCGGGTCCCGGGATCGAGCTCACCGGCTACCGCCAGGTGCGGGATGTGGCCGACGCGCCCGTGATCGCGCCGCTCCTGAACTCGATCGCCTCGCAGGAATTCGGCGACGATTACGGCGACTACTACCTCGCGACCGGCGCGCGCGCGGCCCTGCACCGCGGCCTCGGCGTCCGCGGCGAGTGGCGCGCGAGCGTGACGCGGGAACGCGTCGCGTCCCTCGCGGCGCGGGCGCAGCCCGCGACCGGACGGTTCCGTCCGAACCCGCCCGTCCGGGACGGCGATTTCTCGGCGGCGTCGCTGACGCTGCGGCGCCGCAGTGAGGGGTTCGCCGTGCGGCGCGATCTCGCCGCCGAGCTCACCGTGGAAGGCGGCCGCGCGGACGGCGGGCCGGGCTACGTGCGGCTCGCGGCTGCCGGACATCTGCTCGTCCCGCTGGGCGGCAGCCGGCTGCTCGTGCGCGTGCAGGGCGGGGCGGCGGGCGACGCGTTGCCGCCGCACCGCGCCTTCGTCCTCGGCGGGCGCGCCACCCTGCTGGGCGACGAGTTCCGTCAATGGGGCGGCCGCCGCGCCGCGCTCGTGCATCTCGAGTGGCGGGCGCCCGTGCCGTTCGTGCGCATGCCGGCGGGGCCCTACGCGCGGACCCCGGGGACGATCACGCTCGCGCCCTACGTGGCCGCCGGCTGGAGCGACCGTCCGGTGCCGGGGACCCCGTGGCGCGCGACGCCCGGAGCCCGGGTGACGCTGGGGCTGGGCGTCGAATGGCTGGGGGTGTTCCGGCTCGAAGCCGGGTACGGGCTGGAGAGCCGCCGCGTCCGCATGGCCTTCGACGTGACCCGCGATTTCTGGGACATCCTGTGAAGCGCCCCGTACTGGACTCGGGCCCCCCCCGGGCTAGGTTTCGAGACATGGCATGCCCGTAATCGCCTTCCCCGACGAATGGCTGGCCCAGTCGCTTGAGGGCCTGATCACCCCCGAGCTGCTGACCGACCTCCGGGAAAAGGCGGAGCCCGGCCGCACGCTGTGGGAGATGCTCGTTGCGCAGAAGCTGTCGTCGGACGAGCAGATCCTCGAGAAGCTGTCGGCGCGGTTCCGCCTCAAGATCGCCAACGTCGCTCAGGTCGACCCCAAGGTGCACGAGGGCGTGCCGGAACAGCTGGCGCGCCGCTACCGGGTGCTGCCGCTCCGCCTCACCGATTCCTTCCTCGAGCTGGCGACCGCGAACCCGTTCGACCTGGACGCCGAGAAGGCGTTGGCGTTCGCCACCGCCCGCGAGATCCGCCTCCTGCTGCTCGCGCCGTCGAAGATCGCCGAGAAGCTGGACGAGATGTATCGCCCCGAGAAGGCGCTCGACAAGCTGCTCGAGGGGATGGAAGGCTCGGCGGACCTCGTGCAGCTGGCGGACGCCCCGCCCGAAGAACTCAGCGTGTCCGAAGAACAGGCGAGCCAGCGGCCCGTCGTGCGGCTCGTGGATCTCATCATCTCCGAGGGCATTCTCTCCCGCTCGAGCGACATCCATATCGAGCCCGAAGAGGGCGGCGTGGCGGTGCGCTACCGGATTGACGGCGTGCTGCGCCAGGTGATGAAGATCCCCCGCCAGGCCGGTCTGCCCCTGATCTCGCGCATCAAGATCATGTCGTCGCTCGACATCGCCGACCGGCTGCGGCCGCAGGACGGCCGCGCCCGTGTGGCGGTCAACGGGCAGCCGATTGACTTGCGCGTCTCGACCCTCCCCGCGGCGCAGGGGGAGAAGGTCGTCATCCGCATCCTCGATTCCCGCGCGACGGTCAAGTCGCTCGAATCGCTCGGCTTCAATCCGGGGGAGACCGCGGCGATCAACCAGCTGCTGCAGAACCACGAGGGCGTGATTCTCGTGACCGGCCCCACCGGCTCCGGGAAGACCACCACCCTCTACTCGATGATCCACCAGATCAAGACCGAGGGCGTGAACATCGTGACGGTCGAGGACCCGGTGGAGTACCGCATGCAGGGGATCGTGCAGGTCCAGGTGCAGGAGAAGGCGGGGCTGACGTTCGGGTCGGCGTTGCGCTCGATCCTGCGCCAGGACCCGAACGTGATCCTGGTCGGCGAGATCCGCGACAAGGAGACCGCGCAGATCGCGGTGCAGGCCTCGCTCACCGGCCACCTCGTGCTCTCGACGCTGCACACGAACGACGCGGCCAACGCCGTGACGCGGCTCGTGGACATCGGCGTCGAGGCCTACAAGATCGCGGCGGCGCTGCGCGGCGTCATCGCGCAGCGGCTGATGCGCAAGCTCTGTCCCACCTGCAAGGAAGTGTGGATGGAGGCGCCGCCCGAGAAGCTCCGGAAGTGGGTTCCGACGGGCACGCCGCTGTACCGCGCCGCCGGGTGCCCCGACTGCGCCATGACCGGGTACCGCGGCCGCTTCTCCATCATCGAAGTCCTGACGATGTCGGCCGAGCTCGAGCGGCGGATCGCGGCGGGCGAGCCGGCCGATCGTATCGCGGAGGCGGCGCGGCGGGGGGGCATGAAGTCGCTGTGGGACTCGGGGCTCGCGCACGTCACGCGCGGCGAGTCCACGCTGGACGAGCTGATGCGTGTGGTGGACGTCCCCGCCGAGGATGAGGCCTTGCCCCCGCCGCCGGAGGCCACGGCCGCCGGCCGCCGCTCCGGCAGCGGCGAGGTCGCGCGCTTCACGCCCGGGCCGGGCACGGTGACGGTCCCGCTGGAGCCGGTGTCCACCCATTTCGACCTGTTGGAGGAGCCGGCCAAGCCCCGCGGGTCCGGCCCCCACGGGCAGGCGGCCTGCAAGGTACTCCTCGTGGACGATGAGGACAGCCTGCGCAAGGTGATGAAGGACCTGCTCGAGCGGGACGGCTATGTGGTGACCGAGGCGCGCGACGGCGTGCAGGCGCTCGATCAGGTGGACCGCGTCGGCCCCGATATCATCGTGCTCGACTTGAACCTGCCGGGGCTCGACGGCTACGGCGTGCTGTCGCACCTGCGGTCCCGCCCCGCCACCGCGAACATCCCGGTCATCGTCCTCACCGCCAAGGGCGACGAGGACAACGAAGTCCGGGTGTTCGAGCTCGGCGCCGACGACTTCCTCACCAAGCCGTTCCGCGCCCGCGCCCTCTCGGCGCGGCTCGAAGCGGTGCTCGGCCGCCGCCGCTAGACGCGCGTCGCTCCCGTGACCGGCGTGCGGGTGTGCTTCGTGGACAGCTACGCCCTGCGCGGCGCGGGCGGCACGCTGGAGGTTCTGGTGCTGCGCCGCGGCCCGGACGGCCGCTGCCCCGGATCGTGGGAAACGGTGCACGGCACGATCGAGGCCGGAGAGACGCCGCCGCAGGCGTCGCTGCGCGAGCTGCGCGAGGAGACCGGCCTCACGGTCGAGCGGCTCTACAACGTGAGCCGCACAGAGGCGTTCTACCAGCATGCGAGCGACGAGCTCGCGCTGATCCCCGTGTTCGCGGCGTTCGTCGCGGCGGGCGCGGCGCCGCGGCTCTCGCCGGAGCACGATCGCGCGGAGTGGCTCGCGCCCGCGGAGGCCGCCCGGCGGTTCGCCTGGCCCCGGGAGCGCAGAGCACTGGATGACATTTTGTCAATACTGGGGAGTGGGGACGCGGGCTTGCTGGAAGACGTGCTGAGGGTATCCTAGGCTGCGTGAACCCCTTCTACCATCGGATCTATCGCGTCGTGCGGCACATCCCGAAGGGGCGCGTGGTCACGTACGGCGTCGTGGCCCGCCTCGCCGGCCGGCCCGGCGCGGCCCGCACGGTCGGTTGGGCGCTCTCGGCGCTGCCCGAGGAAAACGACGTGCCCTGGTGGCGGGTCATCAACGTGGCGGGCCGCATCTCGCTGTCGAGCCAGGATCACAGCGCCGTGCTGCAACGAGCCTTGCTGCTCCGCGAGGGCGTGCGGTTCGCGCCGGGCGGCGCGGT
>JBGPOM010000169.1:0-4983 GCA_041488075.1 Gemmatimonadota bacterium | reverse complement strand
CGCGTAGCATCGTCTCGTTGTCGGAATACTTGCCCGTTCCCACCATCAAGCGCGACTGGAAGGTGCGCCCGCCGACGGCGAAGGGCGCGTCGCGAACCAGGTCCACCGCGGTAGTCATCGGCTCACCCCCCTCCCACGAAATGCACCAACTCGATCGCGTCGCCCGGGGCGACCCGCACTTCGCCGAGCGCCGGCCGGCGCACGATGTGGCGATTGTGCTCGACCACGACGGCGCGTGGATCGAGCGCCAGGTCGGCGAGCAGCTCGAGCAGCGTGGCGCCCTGGGAAACGGCCCGGGGCTGTCCGTTGATGACGACGTCGATCGTGTCCTTCACTGCAGCTCCTCCAGCATCCGCCGGGCCGCCGCGGCGGGCTCCGCCGCGTCCCACAACGCCCGGATCGCCGCGAGCCCATGCGCGCCCGCCGCCTTCACCTCGCCCGCCCGTGCCGGCGTCACGCCGCCGATCGCGATCACCGGGAGTCCGAGCCGGACGATCTCCCCCAGGCGCTCGAGGCCCAGGGGCGCGCGGTCCGGGTGCGTCGCGGTCGCGTACACCGGCCCTACCACAAGATAGTCGGCTCCCGCGGCCCTTGCGGCCTCGGCCTCGGTCAAGTCGTGCACGGACCTGCCGATCCACCACCGAGGGTCGAGCCGGCGCGCGGCGCTCGGCGGGAGGTCGGCGTGCCCCAGCTGAACGCCCGCGGCGTGCAGCGCCAGCGCGATGTCCAGGCGGTCGTTGACAAAGAGACGGGAAGACGGGTGGATGGTCAGCCGCTCCGCCAGCTCGTAGTGCTCGAGACCGGTGAGGTGCCGGCCTCTCGCGTGGAACGCGAGATCCGCCCCTCCGCCGTTCGCCAGCTCCTGGGCCACGGCGTCCAGGTCGGGGCGCCGGGCGATCCGCTCGTCGGTGATCGCGTGGATGCGGGGGAGTGGCGGCCTCACGTGAAGCGCCGGCCGGGCGCGAGCCGGGCGCCGCGCAACCAGGCGTCCGCGGTCATCCGCTCCTTCCCGGCGGGCTGCACCTCCTCCACGTCGACCGCACCTCCACCGCCAGCGGCGATCAGCAGTCGGCCGTCAGCGGTCAGCACGGCGCCGGCTTGACCCCGTCCTTCGGCCACTCGAGCACTGAACAGTTTCACCTCAGCGCCGTCCAGCTGCGCCCACGCGCCGGGCCGGGGGTCGAGGCCGCGGACGAGGCGCGCGACGGCGACGGCGTCCTTCGTCCAGTCGATGCGGGCGACCTCGCGGGTCAGCTTGGGCGCGTAGGTGGCGCGGGACTCGTCCTGCGGCACGGCGCTGAGCCCGCCCTGCTCGAGCAGCGCGAGGGTCTCGACGAGGGCCTGCGCGCCCATCTCGGCGAGATGTGCCGACAGATCGCCGCCCGTCACGTCAGGGTCAGGATGGTGCGGGATCTGGTGCAGGATCGGGCCCGTGTCCATGCCGGCGTCGAGCTGCATGATTGTCACGCCGGTTTTCTCGAGGCCGTTGATGATCGCCCACTCGACCGGGGCCGCGCCCCGCAGCTCGGGGAGAAGCGACGGATGCACGTTGACCATCCCGCGCGCGGGTACGGCCAGCAGCTCGGGCTTCAGGATGTGTCCATACGCGACGACCACGCCGACGTCGGGCTCGAGCTCGCGCAGACGCTGGAGGAACGCCCCGTCGGTGGGTTTCGTCGGCTGAAAGACCTCCAGGTCTTCGGCGAGAGCGGCGGCCTTCACGGACGGCGGGAGGACGTGCGAGCGGGACCGGCCCTGCGCGGCGTCGGGCTGGGTGACGACCGCGACGACGTCGAACCCTTCGCCCACCAGCGCGCGGAGCGAGGGGACCGCAAACTCCGGGGTTCCGAAGAAGGCGACGCGCACTCAGAGCTCGCCCGCCGGCTCCGGCGTGACCTCTTTCAAGTATCCCGACTTTCCCTTGCGGGCCTTCTTCCACTTTGCGAGGAGGAGGCCGCGCTTCACCGCGCTCAGGTGGTCGAGAAAGAGAATGCCGTCCAGGTGGTCGATCTCGTGCTGAATCGCGCGCGCTTTGTAGCCCGTCGCGGTCGCGCGGTAGGACCGGCCATCCCGGTCCAGCGCCTGGATCACGATGCTCGCGGGCCGCTCGACGTCGCCGAAGATCTCGGGGATGGATAGGCAGCCTTCCTCGGCGGTCTCGACCTCGTCGCCGCGCTCCACGATCGCCGGGTTGATGAGCACGAGCGGCGGGGGATCGTCCTCCCCCACGTCCACCACCGCCACGCGGCGGGCCACGCCGACCTGGTTCGCCGCGAGACCCACGCCATGCGCGGCCCGCATCGTCTCGAACAGCTCGTCGACCAGCGCGCGCACCGTATCGTCGACGTGGACGACCGGCGCCGCCTTCTGGCGCAAGAGCGGCGAGCCGAGCAGGTGGAGGGTGCGGACCGTCACGCCGGCTTCACCTCCACGGCGCCGCGGTTCGTGATGCTGGCGATGCCGCTCCGCAGGATCACGAACTTCGCCTCGCCGCTCTTCACCGTGACCTCGTCGTCCTTGATGTGCACGACGTCGCCCACGATGCCGCTCGAGGTGACGACCTTATCGCCCCGCTGCAACGAGGCCAGGAGCTGCTTGTGCTGGGCCGCCTGGCGGCGCTGCGGCCGGATCAGCAGGAAATAGAAGATCCCGATGAACAGCGCGATCTGGATCACGAAGGCGCTGAGCCCCGGCCCGCCCTGGCCGGAGGGAGCGAAGAGCAGCAGGGACAGCGAGGAGAGCATGGTCATGCGATTCCCGGTTGAGTGTAACGGCGGCGCCAGTCGTCGGCCCACGCGGCCAGGGCGCCCCCTCCGTTTCGGATCGCCGCGCGCATCGCCTCGGCGAGCCGGATCAGGTAACGAACGTTGTGCAGCGATAGGAGCCGCAGCCCCAGCAGCTCGTCAGCCACGAACAGGTGGCGCAAGTAGCCGCGCGAGTAGCTCGTGCACGTCTCGCAGTCGCAGGTCGGGTCCAGGGAGCCGACGTCCGCCCGGAACGCCGCGTTCCGGATGTTGAGCGGGCCCGCGGGCGTGAACGCCGAGCCGTTGCGGCCGTTGCGCGTCGGCGCCACGCAGTCGAACAAGTCCATGCCCCGCTCCACCGCCGCGACGAGGTCCTCGGGAAACCCGACGCCCATAAGATAACGGGGAAGAGGGCCGGGCAGCCGCGGCTCGAGCAGCTCCAGCACCTCGTACATCTTGGGCCTGGGCTCGCCCACCGAGAGCCCCCCGACGGCGAGGCCGGTCCACGCGCCCAGCTCGACGATCCGCTGCAGTGCCTCCATGCGGAGCGTGGCATGGACGCCACCCTGGACGATGGGCCAGAGCGTCTGGTGCCCGTCCGCCAATTCGCGGTGGCGCCGGGCGCACCGCTCCAGCCACCGCAATGTTCGTTCGAGGGCGTCCCGAGCCACGCCTTCGTCCGCGCCCCCCGGCACCACGTGATCGAACGCCATCGCGACGTCGGCGCCGAGGGTCCACTGGATTTCGGTGGCGCGCTCGGGCGTGAGAAACCGGCGGCCGCCGTCCACGTGGCTCTGGAACTCCACGCCGTCCTCGTCCACGCGGCGGAACCCGGCGAGCGAGAAAACCTGGAACCCGCCCGAGTCGGTGAGCAGGGGCCGGTCCCACGCCATGAACCGGTGGAGGCCGCCGAGCTGGGCCACGACCGCTTCGCCGGGGCGCACGTGCAGGTGGTAGGCGTTGGCGAGCAGCATCGTCGCGCCCGCCGCCTTCAGATCGGCGGGGGAGAGCGCGCGCACCGTGCCCTGCGTGCCGACGGGCATGAAGCAGGGCGTCTCGACCGCGCCGTGGGGCAGGGTGAGTGTCCCGGTGCGGGCGGCGCCGGAGGTGGCGGCGATTCGGAAGTCGAACGTCAGACGATCACCATCGCGTCCCCGTAACTGTAGAACCGGTACCCTTCCCGCACCGCCTCCCGGTACGCCCCCAACACCCGGTCGTAGCCGCCGAAGGCGCACACCAGCATCAGCAGCGTCGAGCGGGGAAGATGGAAGTTCGTGAGCAGGTGGTCCACCACCCTGAATTCGTATGGTGGATGAATGAACAAGCTCGTCTCGCCGGGGCCGGGGCGTACGCGCCCCCGCTCGTCCGCGGCCGATTCCAAGGCCCGCACCACCGTCGTTCCCACGCCCCACACCCCACGGCCCACGCCTTTCGCTTCGTTGATGATCTCCGCCGTCCCTTCCGGAATGTCGAACGCCTCCGGATGCATCGGATGCATCGCGAGATCGTCCACCTCGACCGGCTTGAAGGTGCCCGGTCCGATGTGGAGATCGAGTGAAGCGACCGCGACCCCCTTGGCGCGCAACCGATCGAGCAGGGCGGGTGTGAAGTGCAGCCCGGCCGTCGGCGCCGCCACACTGCCGTCATGTTCGGCATAGACCGTCTGGTAGCGCTCGCGGTCTCGTGGCGTCGGCGCGCGGCGGATGTAGGGCGGCAGCGGCACAGCCCCGTACTTCGCAATCGTGGACCGCGCGTCGAGCGCGCCGACGAAGCGGACGCGGCGCAGGCCGCCGCCCAGCACCTCTACGATCAGGGCCGCGCTGTCGTCGCCGAACGTCACGCGCCGGCCGGGCTTGAGCTTGCCGCCCGGATGCGCCATGGCGAGCCAAGTGCCGTCAGGCAGCTCGCGCACCACGAGAATCTCCGCTGGACCTCCCGCCTCCCGCCTCCCCTGAAGCCGGGCGGGAATGACGCGTGACGCATTCAGCACCAACACGTCGCCCGGCGGGATGAGCTCGGCGATGTCTTGGAAGGTCCGGTGCGTGATCGCCCCCCCCCCCGTGACGCGGTCGAGTACGAGTAACCGGCTCGCCGCACGCCCTTCGAGGGGCTCCTGGGCGATGCGGTCGGCGGGCAGATCGTAGTCGAAATCGCCGGAGTGAAAGACGCGCGTCACGCGTCGAAGATCGTCGGTTGCTCCGCGCTCTTGGGCGGCGTGAAGCCGAAGTGGCGGTAGGCG
>JBGPOM010000168.1:0-5052 GCA_041488075.1 Gemmatimonadota bacterium | reverse complement strand
CGTCCACCGAGACGAAGTCGTAGTAGGTGCGGATCTCCTGCAGCTGCCCGAACGTCTGGAGCAACGGGTCGCGATCCCACAGTCGGACGTTGTCGATGGTCGGCCGGTTGGCGCGGATATCCCGCTCGGTGAGCCGGGCCTCGCCGGTCAGGTCGCGCATAATGACGCTGTCCAGCCCCCAGGCCCGCCGCGTCGCCGCGATATGGTAGGCGAGCTGCGGCGTTTCCTTCACCAGCTCGTTCGGCGCCACGATCAGTTTTTGCACCACCGCGGGATAGATGGTGACGGCGAGCAACGACACGCCGAAATAGATCGCCACCGCGAGCGCCGTCCGGCGGGCCAGACGGTTGCTGGTGGCTCCCCACAGGACCAGCGCGCCGCTCGCCAGCGCGGCGAGCCCCGCGATCCGCAGGCCGATGAGCGTGGCGTGGAGATCGGCGAAGCTCGCCCCCACGAGCGGGCCGGTGGTGGAGTAGAGCAGCCCGGGAAGCCGGACGAAATACACCCGCAACGCCGCCAGCAGGAACAGCAGGGCGATTAGCGCGGCGAGGTGCAGCCGGGCCGACGGCTCCACCACGACGTTGCGCTGGAACGCGACGACGTCGCGTCGCAACACGTACAGGGCGCCGACCGCCACCAGCGCGAGCAGCGTGAGGGCCGTGACGAGCGCGAGCGCGCCCGCGATGACCGGCACGGTGAACACGTAGTAGCCCAGGTCACGGCCGAACACCGGATCGGTCGTGCCGAACGGTGTCCGGTGCAGGAACTGGAGCACGCCGAGCCAGCCACTCGAGGCGCCGATGGCGAACAGCAGCGCCAGGCCCAGGGCGGCCGGCAGGGCCAGGCGGCGCACCAGCCGCGTCACGTCCAGGGCGGGGCCAGCGGTGTTGAGCTGGACGACGAGGGGGTTCGGGACGACGCCGCGTTGAGCGAATCGCAGATTCGCGTACAGAAAGGCGAACGCGACGGCGCCTACACCCAAGCCCAGCAGCCCGACGGCCACGAGCCGGGTCGTGAACACGCGTCCGTAGCCGAGCGCAGAGAACCAGGGCCATTCCGCGGCGAGCCGGACCAGAGCGGGCAGGACCACCACGAGCAGGGCCAGGAGGACCATTACGACGAGGCCGCGGTTTCGCGACCGGCGAGCCGGGCGGAGTGCGCGCGGCGAGGGGGGAACCGTCATGGACGGAAAGCTAGCGCACCTTCACCACAAACGAGCCCCCGTCGTCCCCGAGCCTCCAGTCCGCCACGTAGCGAGCCAGCGCCCCTTTGAGGAGCGTCCGCACTCTGGGCAGCAGGACCGGTCCGTCCGCGGAGTTCCGGCCCTTCCCCGTGATGATCCGCACGACCGCCCCCGGCCCACGGCGCTGTTGTGTTTCAAGAAAGCCGCGCACCACGCCCTCGACCTCCTGGCCCGTGAGGCGGTGCAGGTCGAGCTGGGCGGCGACGGGCGCGCCCAAGAGCGGGTCGCTCGCATCGAAGCGGGGAGATCTCGGGCCGCGGCGGCTCATCGTGGTTCGGTCATGGTATCCGCAATCTTACCACCAACTCTTGCCTGGGGCCCCCTTTGGGGGCTCTAGATTCCCCCGTGTGGATTTCGACCCCCTCCCCGAGCAGCGCCGCGCGATCGAAGCGCCCCTGGGCCCCGTCCTGGTGGTCGCGGGCCCGGGCGCGGGCAAGACGTTCTGCCTCATCGGCCGGGTCCATCACCTGATCACCGCGCTCGGCTTCGACCCGGCACGGATCTGCGCCGTCACGTTCACGAACAGGGCGGCCGAGGAGATCGCCGTCCGGCTGCGGGACAAACTGGGCGAGCGCGCCGACGCCGTGACGCGCGGGACGATCCACGCGCTGTGTCTCACGATCCTGCGCGAGCACGCCGAGGCGGCGGGACTGCCACGGGGCTTCGGCATCGCCGACGAGCCTTACCAGAGCGCCATCCTCGGCCGCCTGCGGGTGCACCCCGACCGGCGCGGCGGCGTGCTCAACCGGTTCGGCCGGCACCGGCTGTCGGAGTACCGGCTGACCCCCGACGAAGCGAAGCTGTACCGCGAGTACGCGTCGTACCTCGCGCGGCGGCACATGGTCGACTTCGACGACTTGATATCCAGGACCGCGGGGCTGCTCAGGGAACGGAGCGACGTGGCCGATGCGCTCGCCTCGCGGTGGGACTATCTGCTCGTGGACGAGTTCCAGGATGTGAACGCGCCGCAGTACGAGATCTTGAAGCGGCTCGCCGCGCCGCGCGACAACTTCTTCGCGGTGGGGGACGACGAGCAGTCGATCTTCTCGTGGACGGGCGCCACTCCGCAGGTGTTGGAGCGGTTTCGCCGCGACTACGGGATCGAGCGTCCGATCGTGCTCGACAAGAATTGCCGCTCGTCGCATCAGATCTTCGAGACGGCGCGGCGCGTGCTGGCCCGGAACCCGCGGCTGTTCGAGAAGCAGCTCAGCGCCGAGCGGCAGTCGGAGCACGAGGTGCGGGCCGTGGCGTTCCGGGACGAGGACGCGGAGGCCACCTGGCTGCTCGAGGACATCGTCGCCGATCGGGCCAAGGCGGGGCTCGACTGGGGCGACTACGCGATCCTCTACCGCAGGCATCGCGTGGGCCAGTATCTCGAGGGGCGCCTGCTCCGTGCCGGGATCCCTTGCCGGCTGGCACGCGGCCGGGCGCTCATCGAGGACGACGTGATCCGGTACGTGATCACGGGCCTGCGCGTCGTGCGCAATCCCGACGACCCGGTGGCGCTCGAGGCTTTCGCGCGCGCAGTGCTCTCGGAGCATTTCCTGCAGGAAGTCATGGCCGCAACCTCACCCCCTGGGGGAACTGAGGGTGAGTTCCTGACCGCGGTGCGTGCGCTCGCCCGGCGTCGGCCCGCCCACGATCCGGACACGAAGAAGCTGTGGCGCTTCGTGTATCAGGTGGAGAACCTGCGCGCGCTGGCGCGCTCGCGGCACTCGGTCGCGGCCCTGGTGGACGAGATCCTGTCGCAAAGCATCGGTCCCTATCGGAACGTGCTGGAGGAGCGTCACGACGAGCTGACCGATCCCGCCGACCTACCCGATGCCGTGAGGCTGGCTGAGCGGCTGCGTAAGGCCATCGCCGGGGAGCGGACGATCGTCATCGAGCCGCAGGGTGGTCTCGAGATCGCGCTGCGGGGGATGCTGGTGGCCGCGGGGGTGCGGCAGGTGGCGAGTTCGAAGCCGTTAAAACCCCCGCCACAAGCGAGTCCCGGGCCGTTAGAACCCCCGCCACAAGCGAGTCCCGGGCCGTTAAAACCCCGGGGCACCCTAAAGGACTCCCTCGGGCCCTCCGGGCCCTCAGTCGCGGCCCCGGAACCGTCACAGCCGGCATCCGGCACGTTAAAACCCCGGGGCATGGCCCCGGGGTTAACCCACCCTGGGGAGACCCTGCGACAGGCCGATGGCGGTGCGTACGGCCTTGCGCTCACGCTGTTCAAGGCGTTGCAGTTGTTACACGCGGGCGAGGTCACGCGCCTCGAGCGCTACGTCACGTTCGACTTCGAGACGACGGACGCGGACGTGGCGACGTGCGGCGTCGTGGAGATCGGGGCGGCGCGGGTCGTGAGGGGCGAGATCGTCGATCGGTTCCACACGCTAGTCAATCCGTTCCGGCCCATCGCGCCCGGCGCCAGCAAGGTGCACGGCTACACCGATGCCGACGTCCAAAGCGCCCCGCCGTTTAGCGACGTGTGGCCCGAGTTCCGCGCCTTTGTGGGCGACGACATCCTGATCGCGCACAATGGCCAGCACTTCGACGTTCCCGTACTGCGTCGCCTAGCGGCCGGAAGGGACGGTGTGGAGAGCCTCGTGTTCTACGACACCCTGCCCCTCGTCCGGTCGCTGTCGCGGGACAGCGCGCGGCAGGAAGACATCGCCGCTCGATTCGGGATCGACGTGGGGCGCGCGCACCATGCGCTCGATGACGCCGTCACGCTGGCGCAGGTCTATCGCGTGCTCGAGAAGCAACGGGTCGTCAGGGCGAGGAAAGCCGTGCTCGTGAACCTGCTCGACTACTTGGGGTTGGCCATGGCGCTGGAGGGCGAGCGGGGCATGGAGCGTGGGGAGTGGGACATGCTCTTTGAGCGAACGCGCTACTACACGCTGGGGCGCTACAGCGATGCGCTCGAGTTCTACGAAACCGAACGCGAGCGCACCGGCGCAGCGGCGCCTCCGGTCGAAGAGCTTATCGAGCGCCTCGGCGGGCGGGCGCTGATGGCCCGTCTCGCCGCCGAGCCCGACCCCGCGCAGCGCTACCCCGCGGCCCTGGCACGGCTGCGGGCGTTGATGGACGGCGACCCCTCACCCCCTGGCCCCCTCTCCCCAACGGGGAGAGGGGGAACGTTCGAGGAGAGCATTGACCGCCTGCTCGAGCGCGTCGCGCTGTCGACGTCGGAGGGGATCGACGTCGCGCCGGACCGCGTCAATCTCTTGACGCTCCATTCGACGAAGGGGCTCGAGTTCTCGCGCGTGTACGTGGTAGGGGTGGAGGACTACGAGCTGCCCGGCTGGCGCGCCACGGTCGACAAGATCCAGGACGAGATCGAAGAGGCCCGGCGCCTCTTGTACGTGGGGATGACGCGGGCACGCGACCGGTTGGTGCTGACGCGGGTGGAGCAGCGCTTCGGGCGGGACGCGGGAGGGAGCGGGTTCTTGGAGGAGATGGGCCTCACGCCCTGACTCTGGGCGAAAGCCCTTGCGGGTTCGAACCCCGCCGCCGGCACGGCCGCACGGCGCTTGCTCGAAGAGACGCGCGTCAGTAGTTTTGACTATGTGGGGCCTCCGCGTAGCCAGTTTCGCTACGCCAACGAAAGCCGGGGAGCGTGATGCTCTCCGGCTTTCGCGTTCCTAGTCCGTGCCCGTTCCCACGCTTGCAGCGTGGGAACGGGATCGCGATGGAGTGTAACTCCCCGCGTTCGTTTGATCCCTCATGAGACCCGCTCAAGTCCTATGTTGCCCCCGCGGCACGGTGGCACGTGCGGATCTCTGCGTCTCAGCCTTCGGGCTTGCCATGGTTCGCAACCGGTGAGG
>JBGPOM010000167.1:0-5084 GCA_041488075.1 Gemmatimonadota bacterium | reverse complement strand
GGCTTGACCTCGAGCACGCGCGCCACGAGCACGTCGCCCAAGTCCTGGTGCACCGGGACGACGGCGTCCACCGGGGCGCACAGCATGCCGAGGCGCTCGGCGACGTCCTTCGCGTCGAGCGGACGGGCGAGCAGCGCCTCGAGCCAACGGCGCGAGACGATCATCGGGCGGCGGCGAAGTGCGTGAGGAAGCGCACGTCGCTCTCGGAGAAGAGGCGGATGTCGGGGATGCCGTGGCGCGTCATCGCGATGCGCTCGGGGCCCATGCCCCACGCGAAGCCGGTGTATGTCTCGCTGTCCACGCCGCAATTCTCGAGCACGGCGGGATGGACCATGCCGGAGCCGAGGATTTCCATCCACCCGGTCTGCTTGCAGGTGGGGCAGCCCGAACCCTTGCAGATCCGGCAGCGCACGTCCATCTCGGCCGACGGCTCGGTGAACGGGAAATAGGACGGCCGGAACCGGACGACGGTGTCACTCGAGAAGAAGCGGCGCGCGAAGGTCGAGAGCGTCGCCTTCAGGTCCACGAAGGTCAGCCCATCATCCACCGCCAACCCCTCGATCTGCTCGAACACGGGCGAGTGCGAGGCATCGAATGGATCGCGGCGATAGCACCGTCCCGGGATCACGACGCGAACCGGCGGCGGGTAGTGCTCCAGGGTGCGGATCTGCACCGGCGACGTGTGGGTACGCAGCACGACGTCGCCACCCAGGTAGAAGCTGTCCTGGGCGTCGAGCGCGGGGTGGTCCTTGGGGAAGTTGAGCGCGTAGAAGTTGTAGCGCTCCGTCTCGGCCTCGGGGCCGACGGCGCGGGTGAAGCCAAGCTCGCGGAAGATGTCGCAGATCTCGTCCACCACCTGGGTGACCAGGTGCAGGCCGCCATGCCACTCCGGGCGCGCCGGCATCGTCACGTCCACGCCGGCCGGCGGCGCGGCGACCCCTTTCAGGGCTCGCTCGCGCGCCTCGATCGCGGCCTCGAGCTCGCGCTTCAGGACGTTCGCCGCCCCGCCGACGCGCTTGCGCTCGTCGGGCGCCATTCCCGGAAGGGCCTTGAGGATTTCGTTGAGGGCGCCGGCTTTGCGCCCCAGCAGCTCGGTCTTGAGCTCCTGCAGCCGGCGCTCATCCGCCTGCGGAATCTCCTTCAGACGCTCCCGCAGCTCGTCGAGGCGCATTTCTACAGAGCCTTCTTCGCGACCTCCGCCAGCTGCTCGAACGCCGACGGATCGCGCACGGCGAGGTCGGCGAGGACCTTCCGGTTAATTTCGACCCCCGCCTTCTTGAGGCCGTTCATCAAGCGATTATAGGACAGCTCGTGGAGCCGGGCCGCGGCGTTGATGCGCGTGATCCAGAGGCGGCGGAACTCGCCCTTCTTCTGGCGCCGGTCGCGGTAGGCGTACCTCGCCGCCCGCTCGGTGGCCTCCTTGGCGGCCTTCCACAGTTTGCTGCGCCCGCCCCAGTAGCCCTTGGCGAGCTTCATCACCTTGTTCTTGCGCTTGAGGCGCGCGACGTTGCTCTTGACGCGAGGCATCGTGTCTCCCTACGCCATCAACAGGCGCTTGAGGCGTCGTTCCGCGTGCGAGACGAGCGTCGCCTTGCGCAGGTGGCGCTTCCGCTTCGGACTCTTCGAGGTCAGGTTGTGGCGCTTGTAGGCGCGGTAGCGGCGCATCTTGCCGCTCCCCGTCAGCCGGACGCGTTTCCGGAGCGCGCGCTTGGATTTCATTTTGGGCATGTATGTAAACCTCAGTTTCAGCCGTCAGCCGTCAGCCTACTGATGGCTGAACGCTGATCGCTGACCGCGTCATTTCGGTGCGAGTACCATGGACATGTTTCGCCCTTCGAGCTTGGGGTCCTGCTCGATCTTCCCGATGTCCTTCAGCTCGAGGGCGACTCGATCGAGCACTTCCCGGCCCAGCTCGATGTGGGCCATCTGCCGCCCGCGGTACATCATCGTCACCTTCACCTTGTTGCCGTCCTGGAGAAACTCGCGGGCGTGCCGCGTCTTGAACGCGAAATCGTGCTCGTCGATCCCGGGCCGGTACTTCACTTCCTTCAGGTGAATGACGTGCTGCTTTTTCTTCGCCGCCCGCGCCGCTTTCGCCTGCTCGAACTTGAACTTCCCGTAATCCATGATCTTCACGACGGGGGGCCGGGCGAGCGGCGCGACTTCCACCAGATCCAGGCCCCGTTCCAGGGCGGCCGCGAGGGCTTCGTCGATCGTCAGCACCCCCAGCTGGTCGCCGTTGTCCGCGATCACGCGCACCGGACTGATGCGGATCTGCCGGTTGATGCGGGTGCGCGGCGCTCTGCTGTCAGGAATTGCCAGGTGGTCGTCTCCCCCGTTTAGGGCAATGAAAAAGCGGACCCGCGCTGCTCGTGGGGTCCGCGTCGGAGTCGTCAGCCGTCAGCTATCAGCAGTCAGTAGGCTGACGGCTGAAGGCTGATCGCTGATGGCTCTACCGAACCCTGAGGCACTCGCCGCGACTCGCGCCGCGAGGCCAATCGGGTGGAGCGCACCACGCGCCCGCTTACCGTATTGTGGACACCAAGTTACGCGAGGCTGATCGGGTTCACAAGGCCGAACCCCTTGCCTTCCTTCCCCAGCCGGCCGGCGACGACGGCGGGATCGTGCTCGAACACCAGCAACCACCCTTCCCCCTCCGCCCGCTGGTACAACCGCCGCCGGCTCTCGAGCGTCACCAGCGGCTCGAGATCGTACCCCATGATCCACGGCAGCGGCAGGTGCGCCGCGGTGGGCACCAGGTCGGCGAGAAAACAGGCCCGCTCCCCGCCGCTCTCGATCAGCACCGATTGGTGATAGGGCACGTGACCGGGCGTCGGGAAACAGCGAATGCCCGGGAGCGGCTCCGCCTCTCCATCGAGCAGGGTGAACGGTATCCCCTCAAAGTTGTGGGGCAGGTAGCTGGCCGCCGTGCGCTCGTTGGTGTGGCGGGCGAAGTCGAGCTCGCGACGCTGCACCACGTAGCGCGCCGCCGGAAACGCCGGCGCCACCTGCCCCCCCCCCCCCGGATCGCGCCAGGTGTTCCCGCCGGCGTGATCGAAGTGGAGGTGGGTGTTGATCACCCAGCGGATGTCCTCGGGTGCGTGGCCCAGCGCGCGCAGGGCGTCCTCGAGCAGGGTGCGGCCGCCGGCCCCCGCGTTCTCGACGCCGTAGATGCCGCGGAACTTCTCGTCCTCCTTGTTGCCGAGCCCGGTATCGATCAGCACCAACCCGTTGTCGTGCTCGACGAGGAGGCAGCGCAGCGCGAGCGGAATGCGGTTCCGCGCGTCGGCGGGGATGCGGCGCTCCCACAGCGGCTTCGGCACGACGCCGAACATGGCGCCGCCGTCCAAGTGCTGGCGGCCGCCTTCGAGGGCGTGGCACCGGAACTTGCCTACCGTGAAGGTCGTGTGCATCAGGGTAGGTGTCTGGTGTCAGGTGTCTGGGGTGGCGTCCCTGACACCAGAGACCTGACACCTATCAAGTCCGCCAATGTCCGCGCGCCGTTGTCCTGCGCGATCCCAACCAGCCTCCCGAGCACTCGCGCCGCCGCCATCGCGTCCCCGACCGCCCGATGCCGGCCTTCGATGGTGATCCCGAAGTGGTGCGTGACCGTATCGAGATTGCGCCGCGGCAGCTCCGGCAAGAGGCGGCGCGCCAGGCGCATCGTGCACACGCGCGGCCCCTGGAGCACCAGCCCCCGCGCGCGCTCCACCTCGGCCGAGAGAAACGCCCAGTCGAACCGCGCGTTGTGCGCCACGAACACCGCGCCGCGCAGCACGTCGAGCAGACCGTCGGCGACGGCGTCGAAGCCGGGCGCTTCCCGCACCAGACCGTCGTGGATGCCGGTGAGCGACGCGACGAACGGCGGAATGGGTAGGCCGGGATTGATTAGCGTATGGAACACGAGCCGCGCTTCTCCGCCGTCCAGCGTCGCGACGGCGACCTCGATCACGCGGTCGCCGCGGCGGGCCCGGGTGCCCGTCGTCTCGACATCCACGACGGCGAAGCGACAGGCGTCGAGCGCCGGACTGGAGGCCACCGGCGCCACCAGGGTCCAGCGGCCGTCGGTGGTGCGAGTAAACCGGGGGTCGGGGGTGAGCAGCGCGGCGGCGATCCGGTCGGCGGTGTGACGGTTCGCCTGCGCGATGCCCAGCACGTCGCGCACGATGGCGAAGCTGGCGGCGGGGCCCGCCTCGAGGTAGGCCGCGGCCCGGGTGGACAGGCTCGATGCGGGGAGCGCGCCGAGACCGCTCAGAGGTCGTCCCGCCTGAGCGGCAGGGTCATGCACCGGGGGCCGCCGCCGCCGCGCACCAGCTCGCTCCCCTCCATCGTGATCACGCCGCGCTCCCCCTCCTCGAGCGACTCCTCGCCCGTGAGGAGATTCACCGCCGAGATGATGCGGAACCCGGCGTGGTCGAGCTCGGCGAGGGTGGCCTCGTTGCGCGCATAGCTCAACGCGACGCCGGGGCGCACGCTGAAGAAGTTGCAGGCCGACGCCCACTGCTCGCGCTCCTGGAGGGTGCGCTGGCTGCCGCCGCAAAACACCGGCTCCAGAGGCTGGCTCACCGCCTGCATGGCGGCGAAGAAATTGGGCATCTCCTTCACCCCCTTCGAGCGTTTCTTCCGGTGCAGCACCGCCAGGCGCTCGGGGCCCACGAAGTGCGGCGGATACACGCAGCAGACTTCCCTGTCGATCTGCGTGAAGATCATGTCGAGGTGGATCGCCGTCCGCTCGGCGGGCAGCACGACGATCACCGCGTCCGTCACGGCGCAGTGCTCGAAGACCAGGTCGCACAGGTGGTCGAGCGCCGCGGGGCTCGATCGCTCGCTGAAGCCCAGCACCAGCAGGTCGGGGCGGATCGGGTGCACGTCCCCGCCCTCGAGGGTGTAGTTGGTCCGCTTCTCCTCGGAGCCGTCATACAGGATGCCGGCGTTCTCGAGCTTCGGGTGATAGCGGAACAGCGCCTTGACCAGCAGCTCTTCGGTCCAGCGGACGCCGTAGCGCATCGAGCCGATGATCGAGTGCTCGCCGATCACGATCCCCACGTCGCGCGTGAAGAAGAGGTTCGGCAGCGGCGGCAGGG